>JBBSQD010000173.1:0-13384 GCA_038258185.1 Aggregatilineales bacterium
CGCCGACTCGCGTCTGGTCGAAGCCATCAACCTCAGTGTGCAGGAAGCTTCCCTGACAGGCGAATCGCAGCCTGTGGAAAAAGATACGGTCGCCCTCGACAGCGCTGATCTGCCCTTAGCTGATCTGCCCTTAGGTGATCGGCGTAACATGGTCTATATGGGCACCGCCGTCACTTATGGACGTGGTACGGCAGTGGTGGCTGAAACCGGCATGCAGACCGAGTTAGGACGCATCGCTGAGTTGATTCAATCAGTCGACAGCGATCAGACTCCCCTGCAAAAACGCATGGATGAAGTCGGCAAAGTGCTGCTGGTCGGCGCGGTGATCGTGATGATTATCGCCTTTGTGGTCGGCCTCTTAAGCGGCGACCCGCTGGATATTGTACTGCTGAATGCGGTGGCTATCGCGGTGGCAGTTGTGCCGGAAGGTCTGCCGGCTGTGGTGACGATTGCGCTGGCGTTAGGCGCTCAACGGATGCTGCGCCGCAATGCGCTGATCCGCCGCCTCCCGGCTGTGGAAACACTCGGTTCAGTTACCACCATTTGCTCGGATAAAACCGGCACCCTGACCGAAAATAAAATGCGCGTGCAGGTGGTGGATGTTGCTGGACACAACACCGATATGCAAACCCTGATTGAACACCGGCTGATTGATGTGATTAACGCCAATGGGTCAGCGCACAATTATGATAAGGCGCACGCCCTGCTGATGGCCGGTAATATGTTATGTAACGACGCGGTGATCGAGGAAGATCCGAATAACAGTGATCGCTTTGTGTCGATTGGTGACCCCACCGAAGGCGCACTGGTCGTTGCCGCGACACGTTATGGTCTGAACAAAGAACATATGGACGCAATCTTCAACCGTGTTGGTGAAGTCCCCTTCTCGTCCGAGCGCAAGCGCATGACCACCGCTCATCTGCTGCAAAATCAGGTCATGATGGCCTCCCCGGAAGACAGCTATATCATGCGGGTGCTGGGTGCGAATACGCATCACTATATCGCGATCAGCAAAGGCGCTGCGGACAGCCTGCTGGATGTCTGCACCCATGCCTGGATTGAGGGCGAAATCACCGAACTGGATGATGCCCTGCGGGGACGCATCGAAAAAGCCAATAATGACATGGCGCAGAACGGTCTGCGCGTGCTGGGCACGGCTTATCGCCACATGGATGTGCTGCCCGAAAACTGGAAGCATGAAACGGTCGAACATGACATGATTTTCATCGGCATGGTGGGCATTATTGACCCGCCCCGGCCAGAGGTCAAAGCGGCGGTCGCCATCTGTCGCGCGGCTGGCATTCGTCCGGTGATGATTACCGGTGACCATCCGCTGACGGCGCTGAATATCGCCAAGCAGTTGGATATTGCCCAGGAAGGTGATCGCGTGATTACCGGGCAGGAACTGAATCGGATGTCGATGGAAGACCTGGAAGCCGTTGTCGAGCTGGTGCCGGTGTTTGCGCGAGTCTCACCGGAGCACAAGCTGAACATTGTCCAGGCGCTGCAAAATAAAGGCCACATCGCCGCGATGACCGGTGACGGTGTGAATGATGCGCCAGCGCTCAAGCGCAGCGATATCGGCGTAGCGATGGGCATTACCGGCACGGCAGTCTCTAAAGAAGCCGCAGATATGGTGATTGTGGACGACAACTTCACGACGATTGTCAGCGCAGTTGAAGAAGGCCGGACAATTTACGACAATGTGCGACGCTTCATCAAATATCTGCTGGCGAGCAATACCGGTGAATTGATCGTGCTGTTGCTGACACAATTGATCGGCGGCATGTCATTGCCACTGACTACCCTGCAAATCCTGTGGATGAACCTGATTACCGACGGTATCCCGGCGCTGGCACTGGGCGTGGAACAGGCCGAACCGGGCAGCATGAAACGTGCGCCTTATGCGCCGAATGAGAGTATGTTCGGGCGCGGTCTGGGGCGGCACATTCTGCTGGTGGGCGCGGTACTGGGCGCGAGTGGTCTGGCGCTGGGTTACTGGGCGTGGTCGAATAATATTGAAGCGGCCAATGGCGCACTCGCCTGGAATACGATGGTCTTTATGTTCCTCACGCTGGCGCAGATGGGTCACGCGCTGGCGCTGCGGTCACACCGTGAGTCGCTGTTCACCATCGGCCTGCGCGGTAATCGCCTGCTCATCGGCGCGGTGATCCTTACCGTGATCTTACAGTTGATGGCGATCTACCTGCCGTTCTTCAACAACCTGTTCCAGACCAACCCGCTGACACTCGGCCAGTTGGCGATCTGTCTGGTGTTGAGCACGATTGTCTTCTGGGCAGTCGAGCTGGAAAAACTGCTGATCCGGCGCGGTATTCTGAGCTAAGCATCCTACCCAAATCAGGAGAGTACGTAATGATCGCACGAATCTGGCATGGGGTCATCCCGGCAGAAAAAGCCGATGCTTATCACCAATATCTGCAACAAACCGGCATCAGGGATTATCAGGATGTAGAAGGCAACAGAGGCGTGTATGTAATGCGTCGCATCGAAGGCGACAAAGCGCATTTCACCCTGCTCACACTATGGGAATCAGAAGAGGCTATCCGCAAATTCGCCGGGGATGACATTGAAGTCGCCCGTTATTACCCGGAAGATGCCGACTACTTACTGGAATTTGAGCCGAATGTCGACCATCACGAAATACTGGAAAGTCATCTGCATTAACGTGAGTTTTGGATAAAGTGGGACAGCTTTACAGGAAGCGGTAAGCTTCTCTGTAACCAAACCGAGTGTAAAGCGATTCCCAGCATCACCCGTGTTTAATCTCCGAAAGTACATACCAATGAGGGCGCAGCGTGCGCCCTCATTTTTTGTCCGCGTTATAATCCCCCGCAGTGTTTCTATCAACAAAGGACAAATCATGAAAGCCATTATGGTCATGTTCGACTCGCTGAACCGGCACATGCTTCAGCCGTATGGTGGGGATTGGGTGAAAACACCAAATTTCGAGCGCTTGGCCGAGCGCACGGTGCGCTTCGACAAAGCCTACATCGGCAGCATGCCGTGTATGCCTGCCCGCCGCGAACTGCATACCGGACGTTATAACTTCCTGCATCGCAGTTGGGGGCCGCTGGAACCGTTTGACGACTCCATGCCGGAAATCCTGCGCCAGAACAGCGTCTATACGCATCTCATCAGCGACCATCTGCATTACTGGGAAGATGGTGGCGCGACATTTCATCAGCGCTACAGCTCATGGGAAATCGTGCGCGGCCAGGAAGGTGACCTGTGGAAAGGCAGTGTGGCTGACCCCGAGATTGCCCCTAACATCAGCAACCGCAACAATCGTCACTGGCGGCAGGACTGGGTGAATCGTCAACACATGGACAGCGAGGAAAAACAGCCACAGCCGCAGGTGTTTGCGCTGGGTGAAGAATTTATCCGCACCAATAAAGATGAAGATAACTGGTTTTTACAAATCGAAACTTTTGACCCGCACGAGCCTTTTTTCACGCAGCAAAAATATAAAGACCTTTATCCACAGGACTATTCTGGGCCGCATTTCGACTGGCCGAATTATGACCGCGTGACCGAAACGCCGGATCAGATTGAGCACATGCGCAACGAATACGCGGCCTTGATGAGTATGTGCGATCATTATCTGGGCAAAGTGATCGACCTGATGGACGAGCTTAATTTATGGGAAGATACGCTGCTGATCGTCAACACCGACCACGGCTTTCTATTGAGCGAGCATGACTGGTGGGCGAAAATCCGCCAGCCATTTTATGAGGAAATCGCCCATATCCCGCTGTTCATCTGGGACCCGCGCAGTGGCCGCAAAAATGAAAGCTGTTCGTCACTGGTGCAGACGATTGACCTCCCGGCCACCCTGCTGGAATATTTTGATGTGGCGCGTCCGGCAGATATGCAGGGTATCCCCCTGCGCGAGGCCATCGCCAGCGACACCCCGACCCGCGCGGCGGTGCTGTTCGGTCAGCATGGGGCGCATGTGAACTGTACCGATGGGCAGTATGTCTACATGCGGGGGCCAGCGTCACAGGAGAATGCGCCGCTGTTCAATTACACCCTGATGCCGACACATATGCACAGCATGTTTTCGCCGCAGGAACTTCAGGATATTCATCTGGCGGAACCGTTCGATTTTACCAAAGGCTGTCGCACGATGAAGATCGCCAGCAAGGGCTGGCCGGAGAAAGATCAATTTGCGACGCTGCTGTATGATGTGCTCGACGATGCCCGACAGAACATGCCGCTGGACGACCCTGATATTGAGCAGCGCATGATTGCGCATCTCACGCGCCTGATGGAAGCCAATGACGCGCCACCCGAACAGTTTGAGCGGTTGGGGTTGGTTTAAGCTATAAAAAAATCAGGGCGCGGTGTGCGCCCTGATCTCAGTCTGATTTATGGGTTGAGGGGGTCACCATCCGACACCCAGAAGCTGTCGGTAGCACTCCACTTGCTCCACGCGCCATTTTGATTCTGGACACGAACCCGCCAGTAATAGCGTCCCGGCAGCAGTTCAGCGGGTGTGAAGCTGGTTTCAGCGCTGGGGATCGTATTATCATCCTCCAGCAGACTGATAAAGGCCGCATCGGTAGCGATCTGGATATGGAAGGCCCGCGCCCAGGTTATTTCGCTCCAGGTGAGGGTCGGTGTCAGCGTGGTAAACAGCGGTAGTTCCGGCGCAACATCGACATCTGACCGAACCTCAAAGCTGAACACGTCACTCCACGCACTCCAGTTGCCAGCCGCATCTTGCCCGCGTACTGACCAGTCATAGAAGCCCGGCAACAACAGATTCGGCAAAATATAGCCGTTAGTGGCTGTGAAGAACTGCTCATCAATAACAGGGCCAGTGATATGGAACTCATATAAGCCAGCATCACTATTGCGATTCCAGCCAAAATCGGGCTGTGTATTGACCGTGACCATGTCATCGTCAGGCGTATCGAGCAGCGGGGCGGAAGGCGCCGTGGTGTCAATGGTGAAAGAGAAGGCCCTACTCCATGGGCTGAACAGGCCGCCATTATAAGCGCGAACCCGCCAGTAATACTTACCATCACTCAGTGAGGGAGTCACATACGAAGTCCCGGCGGAGTTGTCATGTTGGGCATTGGTAAAGTATGAGTTATTGGCCAGTTCGAATTCGTAGTTGATCGCATCGGCAACGGCTGTCCATTGGATGGTTGGTTGGCTGATGCTAATCAGTGCCGCGCTGATCGGTGATACCACCAGTGGCGCATTCGGACGCGGCAGGCAAACCGCACTCGGGCGCAATTGATAGGGATCGTAGGTCACATTGTTACTGATATAGTCACCATCGCCCGTGGTCGTGCTGGCGATCAGGCTTGGCCCACGGATGCTGCCCCACCAATTATTCGTCGCGGTGATGATGGAGGCTGTGGGAGGAGGAGTTGGAGGATTATAATATAAAGTTTTACCGTCACGATCATTGTAAACGGCGTTTGGTGAGTTATTAATCAAACAGCTAGTTGATATTTGGACAGTACCCATTCTATAGGCAAATACTGCGCCACCATATTCCGCGCTGTTTTCGGACAAGTTAGAAGTAGCTATAAACAAGTTACCATTATCAGCAACTGCAACCCCACCCCCCCATTGAGCAGCATTTCCGAGAAAATAGCTGTCATAGATTGTCGTTGTTCCGCCATAGGCATAAATCGCCCCACCATTACCGGTAGCTATATTATTTAAAAATGAGCTGTTGGTGACGACCAGCGTCCCGCCATAAACGTAAATAGCACCACCTAACGACGAAGACCCATCCTTCAGCGTGAGATCGTCAATTTGCAGCGTACCGCTTGACAGAATATCGAAGAAACGGAATTTTGCTGAGCCCGTCTTTTGAATGGTCGCACCATTACCCACAATGTTTATCGAGGTCAAAATCTGTGGAAAGGCACGATCGGTTAAAAACCCGTTAACGATTAAACCACTGCTGGCCGTATACAGCCCACCTGTCGCCAGACAGATCGTATCCGGATTGCTGTTGGTGTTGGCAGTGTTAATGGCATTGATTAAACCGTTTGTGTCCCCATTAATGATATTCACCGTACACTGCGGCGCTGGCCCGGGTGTCGGTAATGGTTGTACCGGGGTGGCTGTAGGCTCGTTGCCAACCGGAGTCGCCGTGGGTTCAACATTGGAATTGTAGGGTAACCGGAAACGCGCCGCAATCGGCGCAGTGAGGTTCAGGGTGCGAACGTTGTCGGCATTTGCATCGCCCAAAGGCAGACCGCCAAACGTCTGATTGCGATTGGAAAAGCGAGAAACAGCCGTGCATGGATTATAAGAAGGGCATCTACCGTAGGACATGATGGTATGAAAAGCACTGTTGGGGCTCGAATAGCCGTAGGAGTCGTTATACAAGCCGGTATTCTGACGGCGATCCACATAATCATGTGCGGCACCCATATTGTGGCCAATTTCATGGGCAAGTGTGCGGCCACCCGGCAGACACTCTGACCAGACGATATTAAACGCATAGGACGAAAAACCCGTGCTGGGTTGGTCGTCGCCAGCCATCTGAAAGCCCAGGCCGCAATAACTGGGGTTGTCATTGGTAATCAGCGTGACAATATCCGCATGGTAGGTACTGCGCAAAGTATCAACTGCCTGACCAAGCGACTTTTCTGTATTGCTGATATTGTAAATATCTTTACAGCCAACTCCACCCCCACAATCGTTTTGGGTTTCGGTGTAATCGAGAAAACCGCTGTGGGTCAGGTTCAGACGGGCATTGACACCGCTGCGGACATACGCTTGATTCACCGCTGCCACCGCTAATTGAATGGCATTCTGGGTAGCATCTTCGCCGCCTAAACCATCCACATCATCCATTGCTTTCGCCGTATACAGAACCATCAGGTCGATCTGAGCGAAGCCATTAGCATTTACGTCAGGCGATGCTGTTTCGCCATTATCCTCAAGCGCCTCAAGTCCTTCGGGCACAATCGGGTTAATGTGTCTATCAGCAAAAGTCTGTTCGCTGATTTCGTTAATAGCATGGACACCATTACCGGCGTAAGTAATCTGATAAAGTTTGCCCAATGTGCGGACATACCCCGCCAACTGACCATTACCCACCACCAGCACCGTTTCGCTGTCTTCGGGATGACCTTCAATATGGCCGATCCAGACAAAACCGTTGCCGGTCAGCTCGTGATTTTCCACATTATCAAATACAGTGGTGAGAGTGACATCATCAAACAGATTCAGGGTCATCGGGTCGCTGAGGGCAGACTGTGGGCTCACGCCTTGTGCGCCGGTCTGCGAGATCGCGCCGAAATTGACATCGGTATACCGGCTGCGAATCACGCCGAGGTTGGTATCCATCGACAATGCGCCCTGCGCGGACGCATCCGCAAACAGGTTATTCGCCATAGCCGCGTTAGGGGTCAGTGTGGGGCCGCCGGGGGTAAGAGTCGCTGCGGGTGGCGTGGCGGTAATATCGACTAATGGCGTGCCACCAACAGCCACAATATTACCGTTGATAATCAGACTGCTGCCCAGCGCTTTTTCCAGCGCGGCCACAGCAGCAACATGCGGTGCAGCAAACGAGGTACCGCTCATCAGACTGTAACTGCCGCTGATGTTGGTCGCCAGAATATCGCGACCGGGTGCCCACAGGTTAATGTCAGAGCCGTAATTGCTGAAACTGCTGCGTTCCAGATTCTGATCAATCGAGCCGACCGCGACGACATTATCGTAAGCCGCGGGATACAGCACCGATTGGGCGCCAGCGTTGCCCGCAGCAGCAATCAGCAGGACATCGTGGTCAGTGGCATAATCGACCGCGTTTTGCAAAGTGGTCGAGGCATTGGTTCCACCCAGGCTGATATTAATGATTTCCGCACCATTATCGACTGCATACACAATCGCGGCGGCTACCTGCGCATAAGTGCCAATGCCGGAGCGATCCAGCACACGCAGCGGCATAATCTGAATATGAGCAGCCGCACCAGCCATACCGATGCCGTCATTGCTGTTGGCTGCGAGAATACCGGCGACACCACAGCCATGCCCGAATTCATCCTGCGGATTGGTATCGTCTTCGACAAAATCATACCCGACCAAAACGCGGCCATTTAATTCGGGATGCTCACAGATACCGCTGTCAATCACAGCGACAGTCACGCTGGCGATGTCGGCGTTGATATGATGCCAGGTATCCAGCGCACCAATCAATGGCAGCGCCCACTGCTCTGCCAGACGCGGATCGTTGGGGATATCACTGGCCGCAGTCGTATGCTGTGCCACCACATAATAATTGGGCTCGCTTTCGACCACCAACGGTGATGGGGGTGGGTCAAAGGCGATGGGCGAAGTCGGGATATTGACGACGACGGTATTCAGCGCTTCAACATCTTCAGCCACGACCCCGCCAATCGACGCGATATACGCCTGACGGTCTTCAGCGCTGGCATCAGCAGCAAAAGTTAATACCATCTGCTCCGGCACGGATTCAGCAGGGACGCTGACCGGAACGGGTTGGCTCTGAGCCGATAAATTGCTGACTTGCGAAGGGGGCGGGAGTGTGGCTGCATGCCGGTTAGCAACCGGCAGTGCAGCATGAGTGTTGTTTAGTGCGACTTCTGACTGTGGAAACCCAGCTAAAGTGGGTAAAACATCGTTTTGGATGGGGGTGGCAAACAAGATTAAAGCCACCCCACCGATAATCAAGCTGAGTGACACCAGCAGGACCAGAAGAGAAATTATTCGCGATTTATTCATTGATCAAACTACGATTCAGCTAACCTGTACCAGAAATACACCCGTAGTCGACCATGTACCCCAGGTTTCGGCACCACTGCGAGCGCGAACACGCCAGTAATACACCCCTTCAGGGAGGGCCGTTGCCAGGGTATGCGTGAGTGTATTAGACGGAATCGTATTGGTACTGTAAACGATCGTGTCAAATTTGTTGTCCGCCGCCACCTGTACTTCATAACCCTGTGACCAACTGATGGGTGTCCAGGTCAAAGTGGGTGTGGTGGTGGCAAAACGGTTGAGAACCGGAACCGCATTCGATGGTGATTCCACATCAAAGCTGAAGGCTGTGCTCCACGGCGAAACATTCCCCGCGGCATCATACGCCCGTACCTGCCAGAAATAAGTGGTGGTCAGCAGTGGTGTGGTGTACTTAAAGCTGGTTTTCTTACCGACATCGAATGTCAGACCGCTGTCCGGTGGATTAGTTGTCCCCAGACGCAGTTCATAAGAAACCGCATCCCTGACAGATTTCCACTTGAAACTGTAGGTGGACTTATTAGTGCTTGAGCCATCTTTTGGACTACTCAGTACAGGCGCATCCGGGTCAACTGTATCCAGTGTGAAGGAAACAGTACGGCTCCACTTGCTGGGCGCACCCAGATAATTCAGTGTGGCGACCCTTACGTAATACCGGCCATCTTCAGGCAATGTGAAGCCAGTGTAAGTTGTCGCGGATTGTTGAGTCTCAAAAATCACCGTGCGGAAATTACCGACTGTAGCGATCTGCAACCAGTAAGTGACAGGATTCGGGGTGGGGTCAACCACTGCCGTCCACGAAAATTCCGGTTGGCTATCATTGGTGAAGCTGCGATTTTGCGGAGTCAATATAGTCGGTGGATTAAGCGGCTTGGGCGTAACCGTCAGCGCAAAAATCACCGATGATTCGACCCAGCCTTCAGGATCGGGGTATTGCACGTCGACGCGCCACCACATATTACCCACGGGAAGCGGATTAACCTTGGGCGGGTTGTAACGCGTGGTACGATTAGTATCGAACGTCATATCGACAATCGCTGCGGTGCTGAAATCGATTGTGTCCGAAACAATCAGGCGATAACCAATGCCATCCTGCGCACGGGTCCACACCAGCGGTGTACGGGTGTTGGTGGTAAAGGTATTGTCTTTCGGGCTGCGTTGCAGGCCGACGTTAAACTCGAAAACTGCGCTTTCCACACTCCAGTCACCGATATTATCGACCACCTGGATGCGCCAGTAATACGTACCGGGTCGCAGTTCGTCCACAAGCACTTTTTTATTGAGCACCAGTGCTGTACTGGAAGTCGCATAATCTTCGAGCAGCGGGTCCACAAAAGTATTGTTATCCGCCAGATCAATGCGATAACCCTTGGAGCCGTTCACCTTAAACCAGGTCAGTTTAGGCCGTACAGAATTAACAGTTTCGCCATCGGACGGTAACTTCAACAACGGCGGTGCCAGTGCGGAAGCCAGACGGGGTGTGGCGATTGGCTGGGTGGCTTCGACAGTCGGCTCCTCAGTGACTTCAACTGTGGCCTCAGGCGTCGTTTCTGCAGTGGCTTCAACCGTGACCTCAGGCGTTACTTCACTGGTGACTTCGGCGGTAGGTTCGGCAGTGACTTCAGCCGTGGCCTCTTGCGTCGTTTCCACTGTTGGTGTGAAGGTTGGCAGTGGTGTAGAGCTCGGTAGAGGTGTTTCTGTCGGCGGAACCGGCGTCAGAGTTGGCGTAAAGGTCGGCTCCAACGTAGCAGTTGGGCTCGCTTCTTCAGTGGCTTCCTGCGCAAGAGCAATCGTGTTCAACGCAAACAGTATAGAAATAATCCAAATTACGATCCAAACCTGCTGCCGCATGGGAAATTTCAACATGCAACCCATCTCCTTAAATGATTGTGTGTTATCCAACCCAATGGGTCGGATGATAAATACTTAACTATCATATACGATAAAACTTTCTAAAACCTTGAGGCGTAATCAGCCATCGAAAAAGTTAACTACAGCAAAACAGCATATTCATAACGCTCTGACTTAAGTATACCTGTTTATTCATTAAGCATTGAACCGCTTTTCATGAAATTCATAAATAATTTACCTGCTGTTATATTTACAACTGTTTTTATAACGAAAAGGGCGTTTTTTCTTTAGGACATTCATCCTGTTTACTGGCTGGGTGGACTTAACCGCTTTCTCGCAATTTAATGAGTTGAGTCGGTATCATCCCTGTGTTTTAGATAGAATTTATTAATAATAAGGATTGTACAGCATGGCGATTCAAAAAGTATTAGTTACGGGTAGCAGTGGTCGCATTGGTCATGTGACAGCTCACCATCTTATCGAGCATGGGTACAACGTCACCGGGGCTGATCTGACACCAGGAGATGGTTTCCACGGTTATATCACCGATATGACGGATCTCGGTCAGGTCACGGGGATGATGGCCGGACAGGATGCGGTCGTGCATCTGGCGGCCATCCCCTCACCTGCCAGCCATCCAGCCGATGTGGTGTATAAAACGAATGTGCTGTCAACGTTTAATGTGCTGGAAGCCGCGGTTATGCTGGGCATTCGTAAAGTCGTGATCGCCAGCAGTGTGTCGGCTTTTGGCTATGCATGGCGCCATCGGGATTTTAATCCTCTATATCTGCCGGTGGACGAAGATCATCCCATGCTGTCACAGGATGCCTATGGGCTATCAAAAATGACCGGCGAGTTACTGGCCGAGGGTTATGTCAGGCGCATCCCGGATATGTCGATTATAAGTCTGCGTTTTACGCTGGTGCTGGGAATCAATGATGGCGCGGCAACCATGCGCCGGATGCGGGCGACTCCTGATGATTCCAATAGTTTCTGGACGTATATTGATGTGCGCGATGTGGCGCAATCCTGCCGGTTGGCGCTGGAATATGACCAACCGGGACACGAGGCATTTAACATCGCTGCGCCAGATAGTTATATGGACACGCCGACGCGCCAGCTTTTTGAGCAGTATTACCCGGGTATTGAACACGTCGCCGATGATTTTGACGGTCAACAGGGCGCATTTGATTGCAGCCGCGCCCAGAAGATTCTGGGCTTTAAAGCACAATATCACTGGGATCAAACCCTGCTTGGCTAAACGTTTGCTGATAGAACCGAGTGGTGCGTGTGTGAAATGTTATACTAAATGTCATGATACACATACCTATTCAAACAGGGTGAGCAATTATGTCTGAACATCAAAAAAATAACACTTCACCGCTGCTGCTCGGTTTAGGCGCATTGGCTGGTTTAATCGGCGGATGGATCACGTATAGCAATCGTCTTATTCAACATGATCTGCATCTGCCGGACGCGATCAATGCACCGCGTGAGCGTTTCCTGGGCAAGCGAACGACCCGCTTCATGAATTATTACCACGATACAGAGGGCAGCGGTAAGCCGCTGGTTCTGGTGCACAGCATTAATGCGGCAGGTTCCGCTTATGAAATGCGCCCGATTTTTCAGCATTATCGCGGTACGCGCCCGGTGTATGCGCTGGAATTACCGGGTTTTGGTTTCTCGGAGCGCAGTGATCGCAGCTATTCGTACATGCTCTACAAGGATGCGATTCTCGATTTCGTGACGGATGTAGTCGGCGAGCCGGTTGATCTGGTCGCGCTGTCCTTAAGCTGTGAGTTTGCCGCACGGGCAGCATTGGAACAACCGGACTCTTTTCATTCACTGGTGATGATTTCGCCGAGCGGATTCACCAGCCGCGAAAATAAGGTCGCCAGTCAAAAAGCCAGCCAGAACAACAGCAGCGACACGGCTTATCAGCTTTTCGCCAATCCGCTGTGGAGTCAGGCGTTTTATGATCTGCTGGCGACACGAGTCAGCATTCGCTACTTCTTGCGCCAGAGCTTTGAAGGCCCTATCGATGAAGGGCTGGCGGCTTATGGTTATGTCACCACGCATCAACCGGGAGCGCGCTATGCTCCGCTGTATTTTGTGAGTGGGAAATTATTTTCGCCCTTCATCCGTGAGGATGTCTACGAACATTTGGAACTGCCGGTGCTGGTCATTTATGATCGCGACAATTTCGTCAGTTTTGACACCCTGCCCAATCTGGTGGTGCGACGCGACAACTGGCAAGTGTCACGGGTTGCTCCCACCAAAGGCTTACCTCATTTCGAGGAAACCGACAAAACGATCATGGCAATGAGCGATTTCTGGCTTGAGACGGTGTAGAAGCAAAAGTTAAGTCTTGCGCACTCGACGCGAGGCTGGACAATCTAATTTGCACTAGTATGATTATGAGCGTCCAGAAAATGGACGCTTATTTGTTTTATATGAGACAGTGCATGAAAATTACACAGTTTCGCCCTGCAAATATCAGCGAATGGGATACGATTTGGCACGAATGTGCGTATTCTACTTATTTCCATTCGCGTGAGTGGTCAGAAATCTGGCAGACCTATACGCGCGGGCAACAACAACCCGCGGCCCAATTCATCACCTTTGCCGATGGCATGCAGGCATTGCTACCTCTGACAGAGGAAAAACAATTTAAGGGGTTGGGTAAACGCTGGCGCTCTATGCCGGGAGGTACATTCGGCGGATGGCTCTCAGTAGACGATTTGACCGATGAACACGCGGTTGCACTGAGCCATTA
>JBBSQD010000174.1:0-13320 GCA_038258185.1 Aggregatilineales bacterium
AAGGGTAAAGCCGCGTTGTGGGCACGGGTGACCAATCCGCAGGGCGCGTCAGTAGAGGCGTGGCTGGAAACGCCGGAGCCGTATCGGCTGACGGCGCTGGCGGGTGTACGCAGTGTCGAGCGCATATTGGCCGAACAGCCAGTCGGGGCATTGACCCCGGCGCAGGCTTTCGGCGCGGATTTCATTCTGGAGATTGACGGGGTACGCCGTTTGGATAGCCTATAGTTTCGCCAGCCAATCCGCGATCACCTGGCGGGTGGCATCCGGCGCACTGTGCGGGAATAAATGCCCATAACCGGGGATGGTGACATGGGTGGCATCCGGCAGCAGTTCTTTGGCCTTTTCAACGGATTCTGCTACGAAAGTATCGGTCGTGCCGCCGGAGACCACCAGAGTCGGCAGCAGGCCATTCAAGCGCGGGACATCATCCCAGACATTAGGGTTGATGCTCATATAATAGTAGGCTTCCCATTCACGCGGCCACATCAGTTCTACGCCGGTGCCATCGGCTGCAGGGCGCGTCAGCGAGCGGGTGTAGAGCCACAGTGCTTCGTCTGACCAATCCTTAAACAACGACTTGCCGCGCCAGTAATCAAAGGCGGCCTGCACATCATCAAATTGATTGCGGCGCATCTGGGCCTGCTCCACCAGCGGGAAACGCGGCATTAAGCCCTGTTCATTCATGGTTTTAATCATCTCCATGACATGGGGTGGCAGCATGGTCGGGTCGAGCAGAATCAGGGCGCGAAAACGGTCAGGCTCCCGCAGAACAGCCATCATCGACGCGACCGCGCCAAATGAGTGTCCAATCGCGATCACATCACTGAACTGATTTTCGCGCAGGCCATCGAGTAAATCCTGGGCCACGCTTTCCCAGTTATCGGGCTGTTCCGGCGGCGCACTGATATCGGGCCATAAGCCGCGCGGTGGCAGACTGATGACGCGGTAGTGATCGGTAAATGGCTTTAAAAGCGGCTGATAGGTGAGCGGTGGAAATCCATTAGCGAGAGCGATGTGCATAATCTGCCCGGTGCCGCCAAATTCATACAGTGGCTGCTGAGTCATGCGCCCTCCTGATAGGCGATCACGCGCAGGCGAACATAATCGACAGACCACACACCATCCGCATACAATTCGGGCCGCAGGCGATCTTCAATATCCGTCAGAATGGCCTCATGGGCATCAGCCGGAATAGCATTGAGCATACTGTTGGCAAACATCGCCAGCCAGTTGCGCAAGCCATCCTCACCGCTTAACGGCGTGGGACGCTTAAAATTGAGGGCGTAGGTGACGAAAAATCCGTGCTGTTCCAGCAGGCTGGTGTAGGTGCCAATCGACGGGAAATACCACGGACTGACCGGAGCTGGATAGCCGTGGGCGATGATGGCGGCGTTTAATGCTTCCCAGACGCGCGCGACATTTTTCTGTCCGCCAAATTCGGCGACGAAACGTCCACCGGGCTTAAGCGCCTGCGCGATACAGGCGACCACCGCGTCGGCATTTTGCATCCAGTGCAGCGCCGCGTTGGAGAAGACCGCATCAAACGGCTGATCGAAATGAAAATCCTCGCCATTGGCGACCATAAATTGCAGATCGGGATAATAATTCTGCGCCTGCGCGATCATCTCCGGGCTGCTGTCGATGCCGGTGATGGCGGTGCTGTGCGCGGCGATCTTCTGCGTCAGATGGCCGGTGCCGCAGCCGAGATCAAGAATGCGCTCTCCGGATTGTGGAGACAACAACGCGATCATATCTTCGCCGAGGTCGGCCACGAAATGATGCTTATCGTCGTATAAATCAGGGTTCCATTGTGGGTTTGTGGTCATTGTGAATTACTCGCACATCGCTGCTTAGTTCGTGAGTGGATTATGATACATCATTCATTCGCGCTTTAAAAACTGTTCGCAGTGTTCCAGAATCGTATACAGGCTTTGCACACTGGTTTTCCAGTCGGTTTCGATCAGCAGGCCATGATTGAGGTCATCCAGCACGACCCACTGTAAGTTCGGATGCTTGTCAGTCTCCTGCACCATTTCTGCCGAGTAAAAGGGATCACCTGTGCCAATCACGGCCAGTGTCGGCAAATCCGGCAGATTTTGCAACGCTGGGCCAATCGGTGTCAGCAGGACGAGCGAGACTTTATCGGCATCGAGTATTTTAGCGAGTTCAAGCGCCAGCGGTGTGCCGAGCGATTTGCCGACGACGCAGATTTCGCGGTAGTTGCGTTCCAGCACCTGCTCCACCGCGATCTGGACATCCTGCATCAGATAGGGCATCTGCGCCGGTTCCAGCTCGCTCTGGTTGACCTGAAAGCCATACTGAACTGGCAGCACGTCATAGCCATTTTCCAGCCCCAGAAAAAGCAGGTGAAACAGCGCGGGATTATCCACGGTGTAACCGCGTCCCGGCAGCAGAATCATGAGCTTATCTACGGGTGGCGTGTGATAATTAAAGCGATTATGAATGGTCGTCTCAAACGGTGAATTCACTGTAATTGTCGAAACTTCGTGAGTCATCAGCAGGGGCTCCTATAAACGACATGCTTATTATAACCGTTTATATGAACGATTTGGATTGTACGGACAGGGCATGCCCTGTCCGTACAAGAGTATTTTTCTATAGTTCTCTTGATTAGCATCCAGCATTAAATAACAAGAACCTCAAAATTTAATGTATGCGCCTCAGCTTTTATCTTTGTCGGACAGGCGCGATCAGGTAAGATGAAGTCTGCTGACTATTCACCGGATTGGACTTTTGTATGCCGCCGACCAGTACCACGACTTATCCGATTCGTTTTTATGAGTGCGATTCTTATGGGCATTTAAATCACGCCAATTACGTGCGGCTGATGCAGGAAGCGGCGTTTGATGCTGCGGATGCGGTTGGGTATGGCAAAGCCAGATATGAGGCAATGGGCTATGTGTGGCTGGCGCATGAAACGCAGATCGAGTATCTGCAACCGGTGTATTATGGCGATCAGCTTGAAATCAAAACGTGGGTGGCGGATTTCCGGCAGGTGCGCTCCCTACGGCGTTATGAATTCCGCAAAGCCGGGACGGACACGCTGGTGGCACGGGCCAGCACGGATTGGGTTTATGTGAATATCGAAACCGGTCGTCTGGCAACGATTCCGCAGGAAATGATCGCGGCGTTTTCAGGGGACGATCCAGCCGAAACCCTGCCGCGGCCAGCCTTCCCGACTCCACCGCCAGCACCGGACGGTGTGTATAAGCTGCAAAAGCGCGTCGAATGGCGCGATATCGACAGCGCGCAACATATGAATAATGCGGCCTATCTCAACTATATCGAGGATGCGGGTTTGCAGGTGGCGCGACATTTTCAATGGTCACTGACCCGCGCTGCAGAGGAGGGTGTTGGCGTGTTTGCGCGGCGGCATCATGTGTCCTATCGTCAGCCCGCCCTGCTGGATGATGACCTGGAGATCAGCACATGGCTGTTTGATGTCAAGCGCTTTTCCGCCGTGCGTCACTTTGATATGCACCGCATCAGTGATGGGCTGTTATTAGCTCAGGTGCAGACGTACTGGATTTTTATCGACCTGGAAACCGGTAAACCGCTGCGGGTGCCGCCGCATTATCTGGTGGATTTTGCGCCGAATATCGTGCAGGAAGCCCAACCCTAAAGCCGTATCCACGTCAGATCGTCGTGGCTGATACGTACATAGCCGTCATCATCGATAAAACGCTCGGCGCTGTCCCCGGCAAAGCTGATGATGTCGAACGGGGCGCTGCGCTGAATACCATCCAGCGCATCCCGCACGATTTTGGTATAGGGTTCCAGCGGCATATCCCATTTCGCCAGTGCAAAATGCGTCTGCTTATAACGGCGTACCAGTGAGCGGATTTTGTCGCGGCTGGTCTGGCCGGCCTCTCCCCAGAAGACCGGCTCCCCCTGACGCAGTTGGACATCGGGCGGATAGGCGATGACATCCGGTTTGTACTTGTCGCCAATGTGAATTTCGATGCTCATGTTGGGGTATTGCGGGATGTAAAGCGCCCATAACAGCGCTTTCATCAGCGGGTGGGTAAAGCGTTCGTGCGTATCTTTGACGACGACAATATGCTGACCATGCGTGCGCAGCATCCATTTACGACGCGAGAGAATCGGTGAAGGCATTGCTTATCCATTAGAAAACAGAATTTGTTGTATGGACACGGCATGCCGTGTCCGTACCAGGCGAATTTATATCATAAGTCTGAGTAATCAACCTGTGAAGCTTCTTCTGACTTGAGTCACATAGTCCGGTTGCTGGCCAATATGCTGGCCGAGAAGCATGTTCAACTGGCAGGCATGCCCATGCACATGGCGCAGATTGTAAACCAGTAATTCCATGAAACTGCATTCACCCCACGAAAACTGACAGTTCTGCCAAATCGTTTCATCGGTCTGTGCCGCGATAGTCGCGTGGCATTTTTCCCGGCAGTCGCTGAGATAGGCCATAAGCTCTGCTTTGGTATAGACGCGTTCAGGCAGCGGGCCAGTTTCATCCTGTTCGATCAAGGTAAAAGGCGCTGGCGGTAAAAAGCCGTCTTCGGTGCCGGTCAGATACAGGTCGAGCCAGAACAGCGTGTGATAGGCGACATACCAGAATTGGGCGAGTTCAGGCTTCGTGCCTTCGGGTGTTTTCCACAGAGGAGCGATCCAGAACGCATCAGGGCAGGCAGTGATCGTATCTGAAAGATAATCAATGGCTGCGCCAAACTGCTGCCAAATGCCTTTTTTCCAAAGTTCATCCATCTGACGCCTCCTGATCTTTGACTGATGATCAGTAGTGTAGCACAGTTGTTCTCACGAGGCGATCTTTCAAACTGTTTAATCTTTAGCGGATACCGGGTTCAATCATGGTCTGGGCGCCTAAAACGCCGAGTGTGACCGCCAGCGTCAGCACGATACTCCAGACCAATGCGCCAATAGCCATCCAGATAAACAGACGGCGCGGCGGGGCATTCAGCGATAAGCCCAGCACCGCGCCGATCTGTGCGCCGACGGTCATCGGCCCCAGCAAGCCCAGGCCGATAATGCCGTAACGCTCCCATATCTGGCGGATCACGCCGCGTTCTTCATTCGCCTGGGTCGCACGCTGCTGATAGCGTTGCATCAGCCAGTTGCGAACACGCTCACCGGGCAGCAGGATCAACGCCACCCCACACACATAACTGATGGTCGTGGTCAGCACCACTACCAGCGGGGATAAACCGAGCGCCAGCCCTGCCGGGATAGCTGGCCAGAAGGTAAAAAAAGCCAGTGCAAATACACTCAGGATTTTCGGCAGGGCGGTGATTTCCAAATTTACCTCGGCCTGGATTTCAGGACAGGCGGTTTCTCGGGCTGATCAAATACAGGCCGCTGATTATACAAGCCGCGATAGAAAGCGTATAGCCGCGTCCATATCGCAGCGCCGATCACCCGCAGCTTTGCAGGGCGATGGGAAGTGGCGATCTTAACCAGATGCCGCTGGTCATTCATAACCCGTAATTCGCGCTGCCGAGCCACGTGCTGATAAATATCGAGCTCATCCATGTCATTTTTGCCTTATAATAAGTCAATACAGATGTTCTAATTCTGACGCTGAAGGCTGAATTTGTGAACCATTTTAGGATTTCCTAAATTGATCGTCAGGGCGGTTATTTTGCGTATCATGAAAGATAGGAATTACGGGAGTATGCAGTCGTGCCAATCCTAAAAATCAGAGCCGATTCAGAAGATTTACATCAGTTACGGTTTGCCTACAGTCCATTGGCGGAACTGAGCCTGAGCTATCAACTGCTTAACCAGTACACATACGAGCATCAGTCTTATCAGGTGTGGGTAGAGCAAACCACGCGCGCACTGTATGACGTGGAATTACCTTATATGGATGCCCTGCTGCTGGGTGGCTGCGGCTATATACCAGACTTCATGACACCGACGCCGCAGCGCATGGGGATGAGCCTGGATGAAGAACTGGAACAATTGCTTGAAGTGCCGGATGAAGTGATTCGCGCCAATGTGGAAATGCTTATCACCAGCGCCGGTGATTCGCAGATGCGGCAGCAATATCTGGTGTATCCGCGTGAGATGCTGTTGTGTCTGGTTGAGGAAATTCGTTTCTACTGGCAGCGGGCCATTCTGCCACATTATCAGCGTATTATCTCCGTGTTGGAGGGGGATGTGCTGTACCGGGCACGTCAGCTGGCGGTGGACGGCGCGGCAGTGATGTTTGCGGATCTGCATCCTACCTTACAGCTGAAAGATAGTTACCTGCTGCTTCACAAAGATCGCCCATTTTCGGACATTTATCCCGAATATGAAAATAGCCTGAAGGGCAATGGGCTGCAACTGGTACCCAGCATTTTCTCCGCCAGCAAATTACACTGGCAGTTTGCACCCAACTGGCAACCGATGCTGATGTATGGTGTAAGGGGTTTAGGCATGTGGGAGCAACAGGCACCCAAGCGGAATTATTCGCTGGAACTGACATTGGGCGAAGGTCGCGCGCGTGTCTTGCAGGCGGTGATACGGCCTGCCAGTACCGGCGAACTGGCTCAACGGCTGGAAGTATCCGCTGGTGGCGTGTCGCAGCATCTGTCACGCCTGAGCGAAGCCGGACTGGTGGAATCGCACCGCAGCGGTAAGCACGTATTTTATCAACTGACGCCCCGTGGCGCGGACTTGCTGGCGCTTTTTGACTGCACCGTATCGTGAATGCGGGCAGACATTCTGGTCTGCCTCCAGGTTTTAATATTCCCCGTTTTCGCATCTGCATTCCCGTCATTATTGGCTTTTACTCTGCTGCGTACGCTACAATCCCCGGCTGATGGATTGTAGAAGATACAGAGGCCGAGGAATGGAACAGAAAATCCGCGAATATACCAGTGACGCGATTAATGTCCGCTATGATATTAAACGCTGCATTCATGCTGAGGAATGTATCCACGGTGCGCCAGCCGTTTTTGATACCAGTAAACGTCCGTGGATTCAACCCGATCAGGCTCCCGCCGATGAAATCGCCACAGTCATTGAGCGCTGTCCGACCGGTGCGCTGCATTATGAGCGCCACGATGGCGGCGCAGCGGAATCCACGCCCACCGAGAATACCATTCGCATCGGCACCAATGGCCCGCTGTATATGCGCGGCAACGTGAGCATCGCTGATGAGGACGGTAATGTGCTGCTTCAGGATACCCGTGTCGCGATGTGTCGCTGTGGCGCATCCCACAATAAACCCCTGTGCGATAACAGTCATCTGGATGCGAATTTTCAGGCATCCGGCACTGCCGATCATCCCGAAACTAACCTGGCGGACATCACGACCGGTGGCGAAATCTCCCTGATTCCCACGGTCAACGGCCCGCTGGTGATTGAAGGTAATTTTGAAATTCTCAACGCGGACAAAGAAATCGTCTATCGTGGGGACAGCACAGCGCTGTGCCGTTGTGGTGGCTCCAAGAATAAGCCTTTCTGTGATGGCAGCCACCATATCATCGGCTTTAAGTCGGAATAAACTTACCCTTTTGCAGCGGACTGGATTGCAGCAAAATGAGAAAAGCAGTCATTATCGGAACCGGCGGGATCGCGGTCAGGCATGTTCAGGCGCTGCGTGATGCGGGTGAACGGGTGGAATTGGCCGCGGCTGTGGATATTGATGCGGATCGGGTGCAGGCGTTCTGCCAGCAGCATAATATTCCGCGCTGGTATACCCGCATGGATGCGATGCTGGCTGAGGAAAAGCCGCAACTCGTGCATATCTGCACCCCACCGAGCCTGCACAAACAGCAGATTATCCAATGTCTGGAAGCTGGCGCGTGGGTCTTATGCGAAAAGCCGATCAGCGCTTCGCTGGCAGAGATGGACGAAATCATGGCAGTCGAAGCGCGCACCGGGTGTTACACTGCCAGCGTGTTTCAGATGCGTTTTGGCGCAGGCGCCCAGCACCTCAAACGCCTGATGGACACTCAGGAAATGGGCAGGCCGCTGGTGGGTATCTGCCAGACGACGTGGTATCGTTCACAGGAATATTATGATGTGCCGTGGCGCGGCAAATGGGAAACCGAAACCGGCGGCACGACGATGATCCACGGCATTCACGAGATTGATATGATGTTGTGGCTGCTGGGTGACTGGCGCGAAGTCCGCGCGATGATGGACACGCTTGACCGGGATATCGAAGTCGATGATGTGACGATGGCGCTGGTGCAGATGGAAAATCGCGCGATGGTCAGTGTGATTAACAGCGCCCTTTCACCCCGTGAGGAAACTTATCTGCGGCTGGATTTCCAGAAAGTCACAGTGGAATTGCTGCATCTGTATGGTTATAACAACGGCAACTGGCGCTATACCCTTCCAGCGCAATCAACCGATGAGGATAAGCTGGAACAGTGGGAGCAGATCAGCGAGAATACCCCGTCTAACCAGTCGTCACAGTTGATGCCATTTCTGGATGCGATGGATAGCAACCAACGGCCAGCGGTCAGCGGTGAGGATGTGCGGCGCACGATAGAATTTCTGACCGCGCTGTATAAAGCGGCCATCACCGGCCAGCCAGTGACACGCGACAGCATTGTCGAGGGTGACCCGTTCTATCAGGCGATGAATGGCCGTCCGCTTGAGGCATCATAAGCCTTATTTCGAGCCTTCGGGCTATTTTCTGTTAAAGCAATTCAGGGATTGAGTGTGTTTCAATTTACGCATGTATTTCACGATTCGGTAGAAGTCCGTTACGCGGAACAGACCCTGTTTCGCTATGTCTATAACAATCAGGTGCCAGCAGTCGAGTCGCCGCGGCCTTATTTTCATCCGCTGTATACGCTGGATGGCGATAATGTCACGCTGTTTCGTCCGCATGATCACCGCTGGCATCATGGCCTATCGATGACGATGGCTTATCTCAGCGGCGAGAATTTCTGGGGTGGACGCAGTTACGTAGATGGCAAGGGTTATGTGCAGTTGAATAACAATGGCCGCCAGCAGCATCGCCTGTGGGATCAACTGGACGCGACGGATAAGCGGGTGCAGTTAAAAGAACGCCTGTCGTGGCTGACACATACCGGCGAAGAATGGATGGCTGAAGAACGGCGGATTGAAGTGTCGGAAGTCAATGTCAAAGAAGGTTACTGGACTCTGGAACTCGGTTTCCGCTGGAGTAATGTCCGTGGTGAGCCGCTGGTATTTGGCTCCCCGGCGACTGAAGGCCGCCCCGGCGTGGGTTATGGCGGGTTGTTCTGGCGCGGCGTGCGGGATTTTACCGGCGGCAATATTATGATCGAAGGCGGGCTGGAAACACACGATGATGACATGGTCGTGATGGGTCAGCGCGGCGGCTGGCTGGCATTTGCCGGCAAGCACGATGCGGTTGATCACGCCTCGACGCTGCTGTTTATCGACCAACCGGATAATCTGCGCTACCCCAATCAATGGTTCGCGCGTACCGAGTCGAATGTGTGTGCCAGTTTCGCCTTCATGTTTGACGAAACCTATACGCTGGAACCGGGCGAAGACCTGACGCTGAATTATCATATTGTGATTGCCAACGGCGCATGGTCACGCGAGAAAATTGAAAAGTTCCTGTCGTGAGCGCGTTGATTCTGGTGCGGCATTCCGTCTCGCAGCAGGACGCGTCGACGGCTTCGCATCACTGGCAACTGACGGAAGCCGGACGCGAACGCTGTCTGCTGCTAGCCGAGGCGCTGCGTCCGTATCAACCCACTGTGATGGTCAGCAGCGAAGAACCGAAAGCGCGTCTCACAGCAGAACTGACTGCGCAATCACTCGGCATCCCCACTGAAACCGAATTTGGCCTCCATGAGCATCTGCGACACACTGAACCCTATGGGGATGCAGCCGCGTTCAAAGCAAATATCCGCATCCTGCTGACGCGGCCTGATGAGCTTGTCTATGGTGAAGAAACCGGCAGCGCCGCTTGCGAGCGTTTTAGCCACGCCATTGCCGCGATTCGCAAACGCCATCCTGATCAGACCGTAGCGGCTGTGACGCATGGCACGGTGCTGTCATTGTTTCTGGCGCAAACCCTCAACATTGACCCGGTCGCTTACTGGCAAAGCATCGGCATGCCCGCCTATGTGGTGCTGTCCCTGCCGGATTATCGCCTCATCGAGCGTGTGGATGAAGTGCGCTAAAGTTAGAACATTTGCACCGCAATAACGCCACAGTCGTGATACAATTAACTCTATAACGGATTTTACCGGAGGCGATGAGATTCATGCTGAAACTCTATTCTTGGAATGTGAATGGCATTCGTGCTGCCCAGAAAAAAGGCTTTCTGGATTGGCTGGATAAGACACAACCCGATATTATCGGTCTACAGGAAACCAAAGCCAGCCCGGATCAACTGGACGAAGCGCTGCTTAAACCGGCAGGCTATCAGAGCTTCTGGTCAAGCGCGGAACGCAAGGGCTACAGTGGCGTCGCGCTCTATACGAAAATCCCGCCAAAGTCGGTGACGCTGGGTTTTGGCTTCCCGGAATACGATAGTGAAGGCCGCACGATTGTGGCCGAATATGATGATTTCGTATTTATCACCGCTTATTTCCCTAACGGCGGTCAGGATCACAGCCGCATCCCCTACAAGATGGCCTATAAAGCAGCTTTTCTCGATTACTGCAACAACCTGCGTGTGGATAGCAAACCAGTCATTTTCTGCGGCGATGTCAATACGTCACATCAGCCGATTGACCTGGCACGTCCCAAAGAAAACGAGAAGAAAACCGGCTTCATGCCCGATGAACGCGCCTGGATTGATCAGGTGGTTGAACAGGGGTATATCGATATTTTCCGTGCGCTGAATCCCACGCTGGAAGGCGCATATTCCTGGTGGACGGCTCGTGCTGGCGCCCGTGAGCGCAATGTCGGCTGGCGACTGGATTATTTCTTTATCTCACCTGACCTGCGCGATAAGGTGGTCACGTCGGAAATTCACGCGGATATCATGGGTTCGGATCACTGCCCGGTCAGTCTGACGCTGGATATTTAAGCCCTACAGCTATATCACACAATCAAACGGACGCTTATTGCGTCCGTTTTTATTCTACGTTGCAAGCTCAGGGAGTCGGATAGCCATCAACCGGCTGATAGGCGCGGAAATAATCAATTGTAAACCGTTTGGGATAATCCAGCTGTTGCGTAATCTCCTGATCCGGAAATTCATAGATAGTGAGCATAAATTGCATTGGATAGGTGGGGGATTGGTCAACCGTGCGCAGTTTGATGTTATCGACATAAAAATCAATGTGAGTCGGTGTCCATTCCGCCGCATAGATGTGAAACCGGGTGGCATCCATCGGCAAGTCATGGCGATGAAGTTCATCTGTTAGTGTCGCATCACCCCACGGATGAATTCCGTAGCGCACTTCGGATGTGGACTCGGTCATCTGGTCGCCAAAAACCTCAAAGATCAAAATCTCACCGGACTCTTCGGGGGTTTCCTCAAAGCCGATCATCCACAGCGCGACCATATTTTCGGCGGCGCGTACTGTCTTCATACGCATTTCAAAATAGCCGTACTGCGGTGTATAAGTGCGTTGAGTCGGTTGCGCTTCACGAACCACACTTGCCGCATTAAAGTGAAGCTGGCCGAGTGAGCTGCCGATAGGCCCCGCATACAAACCGGTCTGAAGCGCCGAACATTTCACATTGCCATCAAATTCAGGACACCACGGTTGATGATCGGCAGCAATTTGCAGCACCAGCGCACTTTCTTCAAGCGTATATTTCGCTGCTGTGCGCTCGCGTGAACTCCAGTGCGGCAGGTAGTAAGGAATCCATTTGTCAGTGTTCAGGCTGCTACCTTCAAACTCATCATTGAATTCCAGCGTGTAACCGGGTTTTTGCAGCGGATTAGGGGGGACATCACCAGGCATCATATAGACCTCTGTAAATCCAAAAAGCTATATTAGTCTGATAACGCAAAACGGACGCGATATCGCGTCCGTTTTTTAAAGTATTTATTTTAAAAATAAGCATTTTTGTATAGAATTTGCTACTGAAAGGAAATATAACATGTGCTTAAAGAAATGTCAAACTTTTCCTGAAGATTGCTATGAAGCGATTGGATTCTGATTTTAGATCGCACAGCCCATCGCGATTTTCGTGCGTCGGCAAGGCGTTAAAACCAGCGCTTTAGTAAATTTGCAGCGTGTAGTTAAGCTGACTCACCGACTGTTCAATCTCTTCCCAACAGGTGGGGTCTGTCCATTGGATAGCGAACATCTTCGTTTCGTGGCTGGCTTCTATACTTTTCACACCGACAATCGATTCTAAAATATTGAGGATTTCATCAACCTGCTGCTGATTCTTGATCTGGAAAATGTAAAATGCTCTGCTCTGCATGTGAGCCTTTCTTAGCGGGTGCGCAATGCTGCAACGTAATATGAAGCATAGAACGTTTATATGCTGGCCGCATCCCCCACAAGTGGATCTGAAGTGCACCACTTAACCCATCTCAGATTAGAACAAGTGGCTAATGAAGTCAGGATGGTGGGTTGATGTGGAACCCGGCGGAAAATCTTATCCTAGAGGTTAAGATTACTGATTTATAGCTTCTGGTTACGCATCGTTTTAGCATTGAGCATTTGGCTATCTCCCACCAACAACCGCGCTGACATCTGTTTTCTTTTTAGTTTCATGCATCTCCACGAAATCTGGGTAGACGCTAACGTATTTTTGACTTTACTTTCAGATTTTTTCGTGCTAAATTTACATGAACCTATAAGACGCTATGAATTTAAGAGCGAAAACCCGACACAGCTTAGGCTGTGTCTTTGCGATTTGTGCCGGTTTCTACGGCGCATTTTTATTCTACAAGGAGTCTCTAATGGTAGACCAACCACAGTATCTCACCCCGGAAGGCTTTCAGACCCTCGAAAAACGCCTGCGGCACTTGCTTGAAGTGCGCCGGGCGGAGGTAGCCGAGCGTTTGCGTCAGGCGCTGGAAGAAGGTGGTGACCTTAGCGAAAATGCCGAATACGAAGATGCCAAAAATGAGCAGGCATTCGTAGAGGGCGAAATCATCCGTCTGGAGACGATTCTCAGCACTGCGCAGGTGATTGAAGCCAGCGGACTGAAGGATCAGGTCAATATCGGCTCTAAAGTAACCGTGATCGAGCAGGGTACAAAAGATAAAGAAGTCTACTATCTTGTGGGTTCTGCCGAAGCCAAGCCGAGCGAAGGTAAAATCTCGCATGAGAGCCCGCTGGGACGCGCCCTGATGGGTGCCAAAGTCGGCGAAAAAGTCAAAGTGAAAGCCCCGGATGGCGAGATTATCTTCACCATCAAAGAAATTGCTTAAATCACAACCCCGGACAC
>JBBSQD010000175.1:0-13185 GCA_038258185.1 Aggregatilineales bacterium
CGGTGGCACCGCCATTGGCGACCAGATTCGCGAAATTCTGCACCGGCTGGATAACACCGCGATGAAGCCCAACGCCGAGCTGCTGCTGTATAACGCTTCCCGTGCACAACTGATCGCCGAAGTGCTGCAACCTCACCTGGAAGCCGGTGGCATCGTCATCTGTGATCGTTTTTACGACTCGACACTGGCTTATCAGGGGTATGGTCATCAGCTTGACTTAAATGTTCTGCAGACGATCATCCTGTTTGCGACCAATGGCCTGCGCCCTGACCTGACCCTATTTATGGATATCACGGCAGAAGCGGGGCTTCAGCGGCGCAAACAGGCTTCCCTGTTCGGTGAAGAATGGACGCGCATGGATGACATGGAGCTGACGTTTCATCGGCGGGTGTATGATGGTTATCAGCACCTGATTAAAGCCGAGCCGAAACGCTGGCAGTGTATTGATGCGCTGCAGAGTGTCGATGCCATCCAGACTCAGATCAAGTCGATTCTGGCGCAGCACTTAAAATCCTGACCGCAGTTGGATCAGGTTTTTTTCTTTTTCCCTTTGGGTTTCTCGGCTGATACAGGTGGCGTGGCTGGCGCAGCGGGAATTGCTGCACTGCTGGCCTGATCCGCCGCACGCAGGTCGGCTTCGACACTTTCCGGTTTCTGACCCTTCAGCAGTTTTTCGGTCACTTCGTTAAACTGATTATCCATGCCACCGGGGACAGTATCACCGATCTGGCGGAATAATTCGCCCATCTCATTGGAGTTGCCGCTTTCCATGACCTTGACCATCTGCTGCGGAGACATGCCGCTATAGTCGCGCGAGGGACGGGCAATCGCTACTTTGTTGATGACGCGGGTGAGGTCGATACTCTGGCAATAGGGGCAGACATGAGTCGCCTTCGCGTAATCGTTGATGCTTTTATAAGTGAGTATCGAATTGCGCTCACAGTGGTTACAGTGAAAATCATAGCTTGGCATTACGACTAACCTTCTCAACACTAGAGGAACTTTTTAAGCATACAGGAATAGTGTTAATTATAGATAAATTTCTAATTTAGAATGCGGAATAATACTCGTAAAGAATTCCGACAGTAGAGGGTATATATGGATCCAGCATTAGGAGCTCTTCTAGGTGCAGGTATCGGCGCAATCATCAGTATAATGGCTTTAAATTCTCAATCAAGTATTGCTAAAGAGCAACAAATCCAGACACGCAGAACTCAGCGGCATGAGTATCTTATTCGTTTGATGAATGATCTAATTTTAGCCACTTATCATGTTGAATCTCTATATGGTCGTTTTGATACCGAAGAAGAACTTAAAGCGAATAAAGACGCAAAAGAAAACTATGCAAGTGCTATGGGTCGTGCCGCTGCTGTGTGTTTAGCTAGTGGCAATGCTGAGATGAAACAGCTACAGCAGAAAATGACACCTTATCTTGTTGAAGACCATAGGAATATTAACCGAGATTCTCTCCATAGAGCTTTAGAGTTACTTGCTGATATGATTGCTAAAGAAACATCAGAATAATTTTATACTTCAGGTTGAAAAGCCCACACCTTATGTTTAACGAACCCCCGGAAAAAAATCAACATCCGCTGGAAGAAAAACCCAAGCGTAAACTGCATCCATTGGAAGAACCGCCGCCCGTCCCGCAGCAGCCACAACAACCACGCCGGACGGTGAAACTCAAGATTCCCATTGCCCAGCCGATTGTCACCTATGTGCTGCTGGCCGTCAATGTCGCGGTTTATGTGCTGGGATTTTTAATGCCGGAGCTGGATTTACTCTCCTGGGGGGCGACCAGTACGCGGCAGGTGCTGGAAGGCGGGCAATATTATCGGCTGCTGACCGCCATGTTCCTGCATGCCAGCCCGCAGCACATCTTCTTTAATATGGCGGCGCTGTATTTCATCGGCACATCTTTGGAGCCGATTTTCGGCAACATCCGTTTTGCGATCATCTATCTAATGGGCGGACTTGCCGGGTCGATTCTCAGCGTGGGGATGAGCGCTATTCTCGGCTCGAATGCATCTTCAGTGGGCGCATCCGGCGCGGTGTTTGCTATCTTTGGCGCGGAGATGATTTATCTCTACCGACATCGCACTATGCTGGGCGAACGGGGTCAGTCACAGTTTCGGAATCTGCTGTTTTTGCTGGTGGCCAACTTTATGATCGGCATTATCAGCACGACGGGGGGAGCGCAGGTAAGGATTGATAACTGGGCGCATCTGGGTGGTTTACTGGGTGGTCTGTTTCTGACATGGGTCGCTGGCCCGATTTTTCTGGTTCAGCAGGACCCGCAAAAGCCGGATCAATTTACGGCGGATGATCTGAATCCGGTCGAGAAAAAATACTGGGTGGTATCAGCTTTCCTGATCGGCCTCGTCGCTGTGCTCACCGTGCTCACTTTTCTCGTGCGGTAACTGGCGACGCGCCTGACGCAGCTCATAACGCAGCAGCGCCACCTGCTGCGCGATATCTTTATTCTCCTCGGTCAAGCGCGTGATGACCGTGGAGAAGTGCAGTAAAATGACCAGCACGAACATCATCGCCACGACGAATAACGCGCTGGGTGGATAGAAAATGCCGATCATGTTCGCCAGCACATCCAGCAACGGACGCGAAAGGCTGAGGATGAGCAGCACCACAGCAGTAATGAGCCACAGCAGCGAATACTCCTCGCGCAGGCGGCGCTGGCGTACCAGCTCGATGATAAAAAATAACGCCACCACAGACCCGATCAATCCCACAATCATTGTCCGGTCAATCATCGCCATACTTCGATCCCCTCACTTCAGCGCAAATCAGCTTGTCTGATCGTCTAACTATACCCTGTTCAGCCGCAGGCAACCGCCACAATCTTTGGGGCATTTGCCGCGCGAATTTTCTACGATGATACAGGGTGTTGTTCAAAATCGGGAGGATAGAATGCTTCAGGTCAAACATCTGCCGGGGCTGGAGAGGATTGAGACGCTATAATTTGCGCTGGCGCGACACATGCTCCACAATACAGAGATTATCCATAATTTGCAGATTGACCTATGATCAGCACAGCGAAAGCCCTTCAGAAACCCCGATTGTTATTTGCGGCGACTATTGAGCGCAAGCCTTACTGGCGGCGTTTCCGGCTGGCGGTGATTCTGCTGCTGGTGGTGCTGGCCGCATGGGCCGCGCTGGAAGTGGTCTATATGCGTGGCGGGGTTGAGATTGATGCGAACACACTGGATATCGGGCGGTTAGCCGCGGTGTTCGTGGCCGGTCTGCTGCTGGTACGGGTGCTCGTACATTTCTGGCACTGGCGCACCCGGCGCGATGAGCAGATTCGCATTTACGATCAGGGTTTTAGCTGGCTGCGCGAGGGTGAAGCCCACAAGTATAGCTGGGGCAAACTGGTGACCATCCGCGAAGCGGGGCATGGCATTTACCTGGGTAAACGTCCGCTGGTGCAATGGGGCACTCATCGTCTGACAATGGCGGACAAAGAGCAATTTGTGTTTAAGCCCTATCACGGCGATATGCGCGCTTTTATCCGCGCGGTGCGGCCTTATGCCGCCGATGTGACGGGTACGCGCATGGGGCGTATTCTGCGTCAGGAAAAGCCGGTGCGGCTGCATCCGCAACTGGTGGCGTGGCCGGGTGGTCTGGCAGTAGGCAAAAAAGAACTGCACTGGTCACTGCTGGATGTGGATCGTGAGGGTGATCGGCTCGTGATCCGCTTATTGAACGAAAAAAACGGCAAATACAAAATGCTGCGGCGCTTCCCGGTCAGCCGCGTGGATAATGTCCAGGGCTTTGTCGAGCTGGCAACCACGACGATTGAGCATCATCGTTAACTTTTTAGGCGATTCTAAGACAGATCGTTTATAATAAGTGTATATGGGGGTGAGCTAGTTTCGACGGGGTGTACTGTCTGGTCAGTAACGCAAAGGCCCACTGTGCAAACGCGAAAACCAGACGCTAGAGGTACGATCCCGGACGCGCGGGCAGTACGCGCCACCTCCACTTTTTCCAGCTTTCCCCGAACATCCCCCAGAATCGCAACAGCGCCAGTTGATTAAACCGACGCTGTCACAGCACATCAAGGGGGAGGAGATGATTACTTTTGATGATAGTCTCAGTATCTTACGGAACACTTACGGCAAGATGATGGGCAGTTAAAAAGAAGATGAGACGATGCCTGATGGTATCGTTTTTGATTCGGCCAGTGCTTTAGCGGCGGTTAAACGCAGGGCTTGCAGCGCTCTGTCAACTAACGCCATAACTGCTCTCCATTTACAATGGGTAGCAAACATCTTACTCACCGGGAGGATAAATGCTATGCGCTGGTTGTGTGGATTGCTTCTGTTCTGTGTGCTGCTGAGGCCGGTATCCGCCCAGGAGGATCCTGGATTTTCCCAAACGCAATTGGATGCGGTTTTCCTGGTGGGCGATCAGAGTGTGCGCGCTATGTACAGCTTTAGTTATATTCAGTCTGAAAGCATGGAGGAATTCCGCTGGTTGTTCCCTATTCCGGCTGATGTGACCCATGTTGAACTCGGCGCGGCCTATCTGCCAGTTCTGTTGCAAGCCCAGACCGACCCCATTATCGAGCCACCCCAGCAGCGCTGTTTTCTCACCCATCCAATGATTTACGGACACGGCACTAACCCCTATGTCATTTATGACGCACCTGAATCTGCCCAATTCACCCGGCTGGATTCGCTTGAGGAGGCGCAGGATTGGTTGGGTGATAGCCCACAGGACATAGCAACATTGGACAGTTACGAGAATTTTGTGGGCGTGACGATCCAGCCACAGACCGCAGTCGCTACACAAGACGCAGATTTTCAAATCGAAACGGCTGTCAATCTGTCGCCGGTGCTGGTGGTGGATTATCCCGGCACGGATATTTTCCTGCCAGTGAGGCTGCGTGCTGCTCATCTGCGAACCGAACTGGATAATTATAGTCAAAATAATCTGATGCCAGCCACTGCCTATATCTTCGCAGACCAACCGTATGCCCCGGTTAATTACACCGCAATGATGATCGACCTGCATCAGATAGGAAGTAGTCACATAAATGTAATCACTGAAATGATGCGTAACTTTTATGGATCGGGCATGTTTCCTAACGAGCTTGATTACAGTTATTATGAGCAGGTGCGCCGCGAATTAGGCGCAGTCGACGGCCTCGGTATGGTGACGGAATACCGCCAGCTGCCCGATTGGTCGATCAGCCAGAACACCCGCGAACATTACCCAGAAGCCACAGAAATCATGGATACCCTGCTGGCGAATTATCCTATGCTGACCCGGCTGCGAACCTTTATCCATGAGGGCAGCACCCTGCCCTACCCGCAGTTTGTGCCTGCGCCACAGGCTGAATCGCTGCGTCTTGACCTATCGACCACAGCAGACGCGGCCTGGTTTTATGGCTGCACCACGCGCACCCTCTATAATGCCGAACTTGAAGCGCGTTTACCGGACGGGCGCACTTATATCGACGCGCTGGATGTACAGGTCGCGCACCCGGCGGATTGGTCACTCTCGCAGCTGGAGGACGTGACTTATGTCCTCGCACCGGAGGCCGTCACACTGAATATGCTCATTGCAGTGGAGCGTGGTGAAGACGGCCCGCCAATGATGGTCTTACGCCGCTTCGAGCAGGAATTTATCCAGACCGATTACGGTTTCGAATTACCCGATCCCACCTGGAATCTGTTTACCCTCCCCGGCACGCTCGACCCTGAGCAGGTCACCAACCGCGCCGCTTATACCGTCTACTATCCCTCCACCAGTTGGGCCAGTCCCTACAGGTACGAGCCTCTCGGCACGACAGAAGGGGTGCGGCTGGCACTGATTAGCAGTGAGGCGGATTTTGCGGAGAATCATGCAGTATATAACGACATGCTGGCCTATATCGCGACCCGGCAGTACTGGCTGTCGCCTGATCTGCGCCATACCCTGTTTATGAACGGCCCCGGTGATCTGGTGATGGTCGGTTATCCAGAAAACTGGATTGAACGGTTGGATGAAAACCGGCTGCGGGTGATTACACCTGTTAAGGCTGCTGACTTTGAGCAGGCAGCTTATGTGCGCGAGGTTGTTCCGCCGGTACGTGATAATGCCAGCGCATGGATTCGGGATCGCTACAATCTGGGTGAGGATGCGAATCTAGCAACATTGCTACCATTCAGCGCAAATGACCGTCAGGGCTTTATCCGCAAAACCGATTTTCACAATCAGACGGTTATTGAAATCTCCGCACCGGAAGCGCTCTACAATGATTATGCTCCCATCTTAACCACCATTGCCGAAACCCTGCGCGTGACAGTTGCGCCCTGATTAAAGAGTGATGATGCGCTTGGCGACCCGTAACTGCTTCGGGAAAACGGGCAGAAAGTCCAGTAGGCTCTGGTAACGACCAGCCTCGCGCTCGCTGAGATACCGGCGCAGCACGCTGATCGTCCCCGGCAGAATGGTCAGCCCCTGCGCCTTACGGGCCATCAGCACATAGGCTTTGGCTTCGGCCTGACTCACATGGTCTTCCAGATAAATGGCCACTGCCGCGGAGACAAACAGCGCGGTAAACTGCTCTTCCCATGTCGGATACAGCGCCGCCAAATGATCACCCACAGGCAGCGCGGTTTTGGTGACATCGGCTAATTTTGCGGCATTCGCGCGCAGGTAAGTCATCAGCAGCAAACGGCCATATTGTGACAGGGCCGCGCGGTAAACATGCGCCGGATCTTCATCAAACGGCCACGGCGGACTATCGCCCCATGCCAGCCGTGGTGGCGCAATACACACCAGTTCGCGCCCGATACGAATGCCAATTTCCTGATCGCTGGGATAGGATATGTTGGGGACAAAAACCAGATCCTCGTTAATCTCCCCCAGGAAAGACTCGAGAAACGGCTTGAAATTCACATTTTTGAACATGCGCTGCGACTCGGTCAGGCTTTTCTGCCAGAGCACATCTTCGCGGCGCCACCACTGCACCAGGTTGCTCGTGGTATAAAAGTCGCGAATATCCATTACCCAACCGGAAGGCACCCAGGCAGGCAAACGGTCAATTTCCAGCGTTAATCCCGGCCAGCTCAGGCACAGGATAAAGGTATACATCGCCTCCAGCGGCGCACCCTGTTCCAGCAGATGCTGCATACTCTGCACCGCGGGGTGATTGAGATGGTCAGCCAGGTATTTACGAGTCGCACGGGCATGCAGATGGGTGCCGTGCGGCTGTTTTTGCTGCGACTTTTCTGGCCAGTTGGTGGCGGCCAGCAGTGCAGACATTAGACGAATGCGATCATCTAAACGAACAATAACATCGGATGGTTGGGTCATAATAATCTCAGGCAATGTGGAAGCAATTGATTGACATGGATACTCAGGTATTGGGAAAATAGGCTGATGGTCAGCATAAACGCAATTCGTCTAACAAAACAATAACGTTATCCCAACAGAGCACTTCTTTAATTGTAAATGGCAAGTGACGTTGGAGCAAGCAGTTGCACATTAATTGAAAGCAGAAGAAGCCCATGCGCGTTGCAATCGTCACTGAAACCTTTTTGCCCAAAGTCGATGGAATTGTCACTGTTCTGCGTCTGTTGCTGGATCATCTGGCCGAGCGCGGCATTGAAGTTATGATCTTCTCGCCACGCCTGGGGACTATACAGGATTATCGCGGCTTTCCGATCATTACCGCGCCGGGTCTGCCATTTCCGTTTTACCCGGATCTGAAAATGGCCGTGCCTACCCCGTCTCTCATGCGCACATTAAAAGATTTCCAGCCGGATGTGGTGCATTTCGTGCATCCGTCGATTTTCGGACTGGCGACTTATGTGCTGGTCAAGCGGATGGGGTTGCCGACGCTGGTGTCGTATCACATCGACTACGGCAGATTAGGGCGGCACTTCCGCTGGGGGCCGTTTCACGCCGGGTTTATCGAACTGCCGATTGCTATCCTGACGCGCCTGATTATGAACAGCGCTGATTATGGGCTGGCTCCCTCAAAAGCAGCACAGCAGCGTTTGCGTGAAATAGGGGTGACGGCTGAGATTGGCTTATGGCGGCGCGGGGTCGATGCGGAACGTTTTCATCCGAGTTTTGCGTCGGATGAGATGCGCTGGCGGCTGTCTGAGGGTCATCTGAATGACAAACTGCTGATTTATGTGGGGCGCTTGTCAGCGGAAAAACAGATTGATCACCTTAAAGCGGCGCTGGATCAGGTGCCGGGGACGCGGTTGGCGCTGATCGGCCAGGGGCCAGCGCGACAATCACTGGAAAAACGCTTTGCTGGAACTCACACGGTCTTTATAGGGCATCTGGAAGGTGAAGCCTTGAGTCAGGCTTATGCGAGCGCGGATGTGTGTGTGTTTCCATCGGCTATCGAGTCGTTTGGATTGGTGGTGATCGAGGCGCTGGCGGCTGGTTTGCCCGTGGTGGCAGCACGGGTAGGAGGCGTGAGCGATATCATCCGCGAAGGGGAAAATGGTTACACGTTTGAGACCGGCGATATCTCTGGCCTGGTGGCTGGCGTGCGTAAGACCGTGGCAGATGAAGCTCAGCGCAAGAGGATGAGTGTGGCAGCGCGGGCCTTCGCAGAGACTCAAAGCTGGCCGGCGATGATGGACGAAGTAATTGATCATTATGCCCGTCTGGCGCAGTCTGAAATCAGCCTATAACAGAATTTTTAGAGCCCCTATCATTAGGGGATTTATCCGAATAGAACAGGTGTATACTGCGTTTATTGTTTGTTAGAAGGATATAACCTCATGATATGGATCATACTGGTGATTGTGCTTATCGCCGGTGTGTGGCAATTGAGAACCAGCCCGCGCCCGGTTACATTCGGCAAAATGCGTGAGGAAATGGACGCACTCAAACAGGAAATCGCCCGTCAGCACCAACAAAAATAGCCAGACATATCAAAGACTACCCCACTAACCGGGTAGTTTTTATTTCCATCACAGACGCTCTATAGGTCGGTTGGGGGATGACTCACCAAAAACTGAGGTTAGACTAAGGATGTGGCTTGTAGAATCCGTTATACTGTTTGTATTAGTCCACTTGTTGTGAGCCGAAAGTGAGTTCAATCATGACCGAGAAACCTTTAACCACCACCTGGATGTGGAAAGATGACAATGAGGAAATCTGGGGGCTGACGGTCAACAAGGATAAAAACAAGCTGGAATGGGCAGATAGTATCGGCTGTGCGTGTGGCGACAGTTTTGCCGAGCAGGAATATGGCGATTTTATGGAGCGCGGCCCGCGCTATGGCAATCCCCCCGCAGACGTGGTCGAAGAAGTCCGCACCACACTCAGCGCCCTGCAAGCTTAGAGAGTGGATTGGTTGGAATAAAAGAACCGTTAGAATACTGCAAACCCTATATTCAAATTCTGCTTTTTGGGTTATGCTGGTATTGACATCGAAATATGAAGGGGCTACAATGCCCGTCAGTTATGAGGGCCTATAGCTCAGTTGGGAGAGCGCTTCAATGGCATTGAAGAGGTCAAGGGTTCGAGTCCCTTTAGGTCCATCAGACCCTCAAACCCCTTCAGATGTTGTTGAAGGGGTTTTGTTTTTCCCCTGACCAACCGAATCGCCTTTGTCAGAACATCGTTGATGAAGAAAGGCAGCTACATGGCAAACCGTGAGCGTAACCTATTGGATGATGTGGCCCGACGTGTCCGTGATTGGGTAAAAGAACTTGAGCAGGCGTTCAATCCCCAGCAGCCCGAACGAGCCAGAGTACCAGTACCGATACGTATCCCGCAAGACCCCCGGCGGAACCCTTACCGTTAATCTTTAGTTGTCCGGGTGGTTCAACTGAATAACTGTAAGCCAGGTACTCTTTGCCAGAGTGCGTAAATTTTGTTGCGTTATCCTCCGGTAATATTTGTGCCTCATACTCACACCATCAGTCAAATTGTTAAACAGAGGATTGATGTGATGCGTATGAGATTGATTTTACTGAGTTTGATCGCTTTACTGGTTGCAGGCTATACGCTGCTCCACCCGGAACAGATGTTATCACGCGTTTTAGCGACTGCTGATAAACCCCACAATCAAACAACACCCTCCACACCCAAAACCGATTTTGTCGCTGATCTGCCGGATTATGGCACCGCGCCAGAGTTGAGTAATGAAGCCTGGCTCAACACCGATAAGCCATTACGGCTGGCGGATTTACGCGGTCAGGTGGTGCTGCTGGAAATGTGGACGTTTGATTGCATCAACTGTATCCGCACCCTGCCCTATATGCGTCAATGGCACGAGACGTATGCCGATCAGGGGCTGATGGTGATTGGCAATCATTATCCCGAATTTGGTTATGAACATGATATCGCCAATGTCCGCGCCGCGATGGAACGGCTGGAAATCACGTATGCGGTGGCGCAGGATAATGACCGTGCGACATGGTCAGCCTATAACAATCGCTACTGGCCGACCATTTATCTGATTGATAAGCGGGGTCAGATCCGCTACCGGCATATTGGTGAAGGTGCTTATGATGCGACTGAACAGGCTATCCGCGACTTGCTGCGCGAAACTTATACACCCCCTACAGAAGTTGTCGCCGATCCATTGCCATTGAGCCTAACCTCGAATATCGTGCTGAATGTGCGCACAGGGCCGGGGATTGATTTTGAGCGTGTCGGCGCGATTCATCCCGGCGAGGTGTTTGTCGTGCGCGGTGAGCAAGATGGCTGGTATCGTATCCGCTATAATGATGACGAACGCTATGTCTTCGGAGAATTTGTCGATCTGATTGAGTAAAGGTTTGCAGGCTGCCGAGGTGATGTCCGAAATCAAAAACGGGACAGAATATTTCATCTGTCCCGTTTGATTTTAGCTGCTTAGGCCTGCGCCTTCAAACGCGCCATGTGCTGCATCCGAAACTTATTGACCTTCGGACGCACGACCAGCTTGCAATAGGGCTGGTTAGGATTATTGCCGAAATACTCCTGATGATAATCCTCAGGCGGGTAAAAGGCCTCTGCCGTGCTGATCTCCGTGACGATGGGATCATCCCACAGATTAGTCGCTGCCGCCATTGCTTCGCGGGCGATCTTTTCCTGCTCCGGGCTGTGATAGAAGATTACCGAGCGATACTGTGTGCCGATATCCGCGCCCTGCTGGTTGAGTAAGATCGGAGATGCTGGAACGGAACTGGACAGATGTTTTCAATGCACCCTTACCAAAACGCGAAAACCATCAGTCAAGGGTTGATGAATTGTGTCGGGAGATTGAATCGCTGGAACTCGAAGCCTTCTGGAAACAAGAGAGCCGATACATCCATCAAGTGATGCACCGGCTATCTATAGCTACTCTAGCAGAAACTGATTACCAGCCGCGACCAGCCATCTTTTCGCCTTCACCCATGCTGCTGACGCTGATGCCGACCGATGAAGTGCCAGACAACCCAATCTAAAGCGGAGATTGGGACATGGGGCACTCAAAACACCCCGAAAAACACAACAACTTAGCGATTTACAAGCATCTCACGCGCTTATGCACGTGTTTTGCGTGGCCTTGTGTTGCTTCCTCCCAATCTCCAATCATAAGGAGATCGTGAGGAACAATGGCTAAACAAGCGAAGAAGAAGCAACAGCATCTCAACAGCCTGACCACAGGCATCACCACCGTCGGGCTGGACATCGGCTATGGCGTGGTGAAGGTGGTCACCAATGAAGGAGCCCTCGCCTTCCCATCCGTCATGGGTCACGCCCGCGAGATCAAGTTCCAACAAGAGACGATCCAGCAGAAGTATCCCGGTGACCAGATCAGCGATGACGAAGGCACCTGGTTTGTCGGGGATCTCGCATTGGCACAACTCCCGCCCGGTGAATTGCTCCGCTTGCGTGGCAGAACGGCCAATGAAAAAACGATGGGCAACACCTTCCGCTTGCGCCTTGCCAAAGTCGCTATCGGCAAGCTGGTGCAAGGGGTGTGGGGTCGGGATGTGGTGCATCTGAGAATTGCGACAGGTTTGCCGGTCGATCATATGCGGGATGCAGATGAACTGCGCGAAGCCCTGCTCGGTCAGCATCTCATCAAGACCGACTCCTGTGAAATCATCGCCAATGTAACTGACGTGATCGTCATGCCGCAGCCGTATGGCAGCGCCTACAGCCAGATGCTCATACCTACAGGTGAGATCAACGTCTACCACACCTACATGCGCACCGGGATTGTCGATGTCGGCACCTACACGGTTGATGTCGCATTGGATGATGACGGCGAGTTTGTGGACAGCGAAAGTGGCAGTGTCGAAGGTGGGGTCTATACCGCGCAGGAAAGAATCAGCACGATGCTGGAGCGCGACTACCGCGAGAAGATGCCCTACAAGATCATTGAGCAGGTACTCAGAACCGGCATCTTCACCGCCAGCGGCAAGCCCATCGACTACAGCGATGAGGTCGAAGAAGCTTTATCTCCTTTGCGAAGCGCCACCGTCAACCTGATGAGTGAAAAGTGGCAGCGCGGGACGACCGTCGATGTCATCTACCTGAGTGGTGGCGGTGCCGAGCTGGTCTATGAACAGATCGTGGAAGCCTATCCGCAAACGAAACTCGTGCCGGATGCGCAGCTGGCCAATGCCCGCGGCTATCTCTACTACGCCAACTTCACCAGCCGCGAAAATTAGTTCAGGAGTGGGTCTTACGGGTATTTACAGGCTGTATTTACACGTAAGACCCCTTCAAGGAGATGGAAACATGGCAAAACGTCGAGCTAAGAAACGCAACTACAGGATGATCAATTTCAAGGTGTACTACGACACTGATCAGGACATCCTGGACTGGTGGGAAGGCATTGAGACTGGTGAGCGAAGTGATGCGGTACGCGACCTGATCCGGGAACAACTGGGAAGTGTCCGACGCAAATCGAAAGCGCCGCTCATCGACCTGCCGGAGCTGCTGGAAGTGCGGCGCGATACCCTGTGGATACGGGATGTCTTGAATGACATGCCTGCCTACCTGGAGCGGGTCATCCAGCATGTAGCCGCTAATACCGCCTTTCAGCCAGTCGTTGTAGGACAGCATCCACCAAGAGCATCGCCGGAAGAACCTGCCCTGACCGATGACGATGCCGAGCGTCGGACGAGGCGCATGAGGAAAGCCACATGGTAGCGCGTTTGCAACCGACGCTATGGCCTGCTGGTGCAGACCATGGGTGTCCTACCGACACCCGAGGATGGCTCA
>JBBSQD010000176.1:0-13174 GCA_038258185.1 Aggregatilineales bacterium
ATCCACATAGTACAACTGTGGCGCGCGGCCTGTCTGACGAACATAAGCCACATTTTCACCATCATCAGACAGCGATGCGCTGTACTCAAGCACACTCACCGGGTCTTTTGTGAGGCGATAAGGGATCGCTTCCTCATTCTCTCCAAAATCCAGCCGATAAAGATGCTGGCTTTCAAAAGGTTGCGCGCCATCACGATCACTTACAAAAATGATGCTGTCCCGGTCAATGGCAATGACCTGCGAGTCGTTGACACTATTGTTACTGACATTGAGGAGTTGTGTTTCGGGCAGACTCAGCAATTGTGCCTGAGTGGGCACAATGACGGCGGTCGGGCTTACTTCTGCGGTCGCTTCGACATTTCCCTCAGTAGGGGCGATTAACTCTTCCGACTGGAAAGGCGTGAGCGTAAAGACCGGTGTATATTGCAGGACTTGCGGGAATAAAGTCGGGAAAGGCGTGAGCGTTGGCAATGCGGTGGCTACCTGGGTGACATCAGGATTGGATGTTGGGAACGGTGTGCTGGTGGTGTATTGGCTGTAATCAATGGTGACCAAGGGCACATCATTGATGACACGCGCTTCCGGGTTGCCTAACAGTGTTTCGAGATTGATGGTGACGCTGTAAATCTGGGATTGTCTCAGATGATCGTAATTCATGTCGCGACGAGACGTGAAGAACAAGCCGACTTCTGTATCATCTGACCACCATGCAGGACCACGGTCATAATAAAAACCATTTTCCGAGCGTAAGCTGGCCTGACGCAACAGATACATGCTGCCATCAATATCCATAGCGATGAAAGCCGGTGAATTCGCGCGTTGCAATTCCTGCACATATTCAAAGGCGATCAGATTGCGATCTCCACTGGTTGTCCAGGTGGGATTAGCCGGAATATAAAGTTCATTGCTATCAAGTCGCGCCCATGTCACCAGCTCAATTCTGGGGACAACCTGCACATTATCGCCTTCACCCGTTTCTTCAAAGCTCAGCGTGAACAATCCGTATAGTGTGCCCCGATCCATTTGTTCATAAAAGATGCTGGCCACATGGCGGTAAAACTGCTCTGAAAAGAGAGGTGACAGGCTGCTCAAAGTTCGCTGGTAGTAGCTGACCAGGGCTGTACTTTCAGGAGCGAGGCTTAAATAGGGATTGTGGATGCTATTGTGCGCTGCCGCCCTATAGCCCGGATTGTTGGCTAAAAATGTATTGAGCGCCTCATATTCGAGGATATGAGCTGCAAGGGATTCCATATCTGCCGACGAGATGCTGAGTAAAGATCGCAAATCATACAGCGTTTCATCCGCGCTCATGAAGTAGCGCCCGATTTCAAGACTCGCGCCATACACGACCTGACAGCCGTCCGGTGACCACGCTGGATTGTATTCGGAAAACTGTGTGATTTCAGCCTGCTCATTCAGGAATTGGGCGTAAGAATTCTTATCGGTGAGGGATACTCCCTGTGCCAATGCGTCATCTAACGTGCCGGCCTCGGCTGGAAGGCGTACATGTAAGCTCGATGGGGTGTCGTTGGTATACGCCAGCCAGATATTGCCTGCGGGCTGGCGAATCGATAAAAGATAAGCCGCTATACCGATGCCGATAATCGCCAAGACAATGAGCGCCGCCAGCGCGATCAGCCAGCGGGGGATTGAAAAATCCGGCGCCGGTTCGACCCGTAATGTGATAGGCTTACTGCGCGTGAGTGTTTCATCAGGCAGCGCTAAATCGACCACTTCCAGTTGGATGGCATAGTCACCGCTGGGTGCATCTTCGGGTAAACGAATGTTCAGATTATAGGGGATTATATCCAGACTATTGACTGGATACTCCTGAATGGCGTTGTCCGGGAACCAGTCTGCCATCACCGCCGATTGAACTTCGCGTGTAATCTGCGCTCTGCCCGGAAAGCCGCTGTCATTGCGAATCTCGAAAATCAGACTTTTCTCAGTTCCGGCCTTCATGGAAAAGCTGAAATCTTCACCCATCACATCGGGCGGGGTGATTTGATAGCGACTGTTGGGGTCTTGTTGCACACTTTGAGTCGGTTGCTCAGTCATGGCTTTCAGACTCCTGTAGCAGTTCGTAGGTGGTATAAGCCGGGCGCTCATAGGTCATGATATCATCAATCAGGCGCGTGAATTGCCGTGCATCTACTGGGACAATCACCTCTAAGTGAAACGGCTTCCGGCGAGATTCTCGAACACGGAAATTCTCAACCCCGGTTGCAATTTCCAGAAAACTCTGCAAGCCATGTTGTGTACCGCGCTGGCTGGAAAGCGGTACCGCACGCGCGATCAGATTGCGCAGATGATGCGTGCCGCTGGCTAAATAAGGCGGATACGGGCTGAGGTAAGTATGCACATTGACCATGCGCGCCAAGAATGGCAGGAAATTCTCTGGTGTCTGGTAGGGGTTAAAATAGGCATGCAGATTGGCAAAAGCGATTTCAGTCGGCTCGTGCAATTTTGACATGACATCAATAAATCCGTGCAGCGGATTGTCTTCATTATTGAGTGTCGACTGAAAGATCCACGGGAGTAATTTTTCAATATCAGCGGGTTTCATCGTTGCTCCTCACGGTGATCTGGTGTTCACCCGAAATGAACAGCCACGTTTTGGGCAAAGAGACTTCCTCAATGAAGGTATCCGGCGCGGCATACTCAAACGTGTTGCCGGTTTCGCTGCTGTACACGCCCTCGGCATTCCCTACCATAATCTTAGATCCATCGCGGCTGATCGCACCTGATAACAGCGGTACGAATTGCCCTTCGAATTCACCTTCTTCACGGATAGGAAGTTGTGAGCGATAGCCCGATGCTTTCCAGGCTGCTCCGTCACCGGCATGGGGATCCTCGAGACGCATTAAACCCTGACGATGGCTGACCGCGAAAATGGTATTGCCTCTGACGAGCAATTTGCGACAGGTGCCGCCTTCCCAACCTGCATCAAAGGCTTGCCAGCCATCGATTGGCGCTGAGGTGGTTTGCATGCGCCATGAAAAACAACCTGCACCTACATCCTGACCACCACTGGAAGCTGTCCCTGCCCACAGATAGAGATTGGTGCCATCTTTTTGAACCGCTAATGCCCGCACATCCTGACCGCGCAAGCCGATGCCTTCCTGCCCCATGAGATGGCGGAAAGTGTTATTGCGACCTTCCCGCATGGACAGATAGACGCCCTGTCGATTGGTGGCCGCAACCGCCACATAGGCCACACCATCGGTATCGACATAGACCTTAATCGCGTAGTAGCCTAAGTCTGGGTCGCCTCTTTCCACGGTGATCGGCGCTTGTAACGGCAATTCAGCTTCAGGAATGAGCGGGACTAGGCCTTTATCGGTGCACAGCAACAGGACGGGATGGCCCTGCTGTTGCAGCCATGCCGCATCGTGGATGCGGCCACCATAACTGATAGGGTCTTCATACCAGCTCTCACCACTATCGCGCGAGACGAAGATGTTCATGCCGCCAGCCTCAGGTTGCCATGTGATGACTGCTAACCAACCCGGCGCATAATCATGTGCACAGATATGCAGAATATTTTCGCCTTCGTCGAACCGGCGCAGTAATTCCCAGCTTTTCGCGTTATTCAGAGATCGGAATAAGCGCACCCCGCTACTGGCATAGAATGTTTCGGGCTGATAATCCTCATTTTTGTAATGGTCAGCAATCAGGCTGGTGACATTGGTGTCAGGCACTTCTTCTACCGCCAGCTTGACACGCTCCACCCAATCCACCCCCAATTCCTTGAGTGCGATGTTGTAAATGCTGGATGCTCTCAAAGGCGCACCGAAGCGCCAGCCCATTTCCTCGATGCGATCTTCGGCAGGAATGGGGAAGGGGTTAATATAGCGCTGGATGCGCTCGGTGATTTTTGCCTGTAATTTTGCGGTATCTTCCTGGGGACGCGCCACGATATCCGCGATGACCCGGACACTCTTGGTATTCACCCAATTCACCAGACATTTCGTGCCCAGTGGCCGCCGTTCATCAATGGCCGACTTAATTTTGTCACGGATATTCTGCTGGTCGATTTCTTCTTGCAGGCTTTCAAGCTCGTCGCGGGTGATGGTCATGCGTTGACTATCGTCCACGTCTGGCAGAACCAGTATTTCAACTGTGCCGGGTACGCCGAAACTCCATACTTCTGCCTGTGGATAAGCGTAGGCACGGGCGACAGAATTTCTGGTGAGCGCGATGTTTTCATAATCATCCGCGGTCACGACGCGGTTTAGGGAACGAAGCTCGTGCGGCCCTCTGATCAGGGCGTTTTCAAGGGCTTCGGCAGGTTGTCCGCCAAATGCACGGGCGGGATTGGTGACCGTTACCCCGGCGACCATGTCTTTCATGGTATCGAGCGTATTGGCCAAGACATTACCGCTTTCACCACCACCATACCGATACCAGACTCTGAGTTCTGCGCCAGAGTGTGGGATTTCGGCCAATGGGTCAGTCTGGGTGCCATCCGCAGATTGCATCATCGGGGCGAATTCAATTGTGCCGGATAATCGATCCGCGCGGTAAACAAAACGGTTGGTATCGCTGAGGGCAAAATGGCCGACTTCATTCCATAAACGATAGGTCTTTTCACCATCGGTCAGAATAGTGGCACCAGCCGGAATCGCGTTTTGATCGACTTCTACACCGATGAGTAAATCTCCGCCTTCAGGTGTATCCGCGATTATGGGGGCATTCGCAATATGAAAAACCTGCCCCGGAAGCCCATTACTGACTCCGATTTTTTCCGCGTTGACCTGTACGCAGTGATAAGCGATTCCTTCGGCCTGTGTACTGCCTGCGGGGATAGTCACATCTTTGATGAGCAGGAACACCGGCGGGGTATCATTTCCATCGGCGCGTGCCATCGTGACACGTGTGCCGCTTCGAATAATAACCGCCTTGTCGGTCGCACCTTCGTTCTGGGTAAATAATAATTTGACCCGTGCGGCTGTTGGAGCGCGTAATTGCACCCCAATGAGATTGAGCAGGGCAATGTAGACCCGATCCGGTACCTGGTTCACCCGATACAACATAATATCGGTGATGTAGGCGTAAAGCTCGAGCAGGATCATGCCGGGATCGCTGGGTGAAAGATCATCCCAACCGGCGTTAGGATGTTTGCTGCGGAAATAGCTCAACGCATCCTGTAATAACTGATTAAATTGACGGTCATCCAGATTGGGAGAAGTAAGCGGCATTATGGCGTTTCTCCTTCCAGGCTGACCGGTAAGAGTATGGTGTCTGTCCGCAACGATTCACGGATACGATAGCTCATGGTGATCATCAATTGACCGCTATCGGGTTCAGGGTTGGCATCCAGCTCAGTAATATCAATTCGTGGCTCCCAGCGTTCGATTGCGCGGCGCACATAGTAAATCGCTAAACCGGCGGCGGTGTCATCATTGGGTGAAAAAATCAAGCGAAATAAATCGCAGCCATAATCGGGCCGCATGACACGTTCACCCGGAATGGTGGTTAATAAGATCATAATGGCCTGACGTACGCTGTCGATTTCATCAGCGAGTGTAATGCCGCCGGTGGGTGAAAAACGCAAGCCAGCCGTAAATGAATCTGTGTCGGGATGAATAAAGCGAAAGGCATGGGTTTTGACTGCCATCAGCCACTTCCATTCACAAAATTTTGTCCGGGTGTTTTGACGTTATAAGGAACAGCCCCCGGTGGTGTTCCATCGGTCAAGCCTGTAACCGGTTCCAGACAGACCGCTTTGCCATTGATATTGATAAAACCCGATGTCCCAGAGAGCACGCGTTGGGTCCGCGTACAGGGTTTAATGCCGACCGGCGGATTGGCATTGCTGCACCCCACGATGGTTTTTCCAGCGGGGTCAGGTTTGATTAAAATGGGTGTGCCTTCAACCGTGACATAAGTCTGTTCCGCACCCAAAATCACCACGCCTGTCTCATGGGCGCAGGCAATCATCGCTTTTTTGGTGACAAATAAGGGCATCATTTATCCTTGTTCAAAATTAATCTGATTGCCGCGGATAGTAATCGTTTTGCCCGGTGCGGCAATTTCTAAATCGCCATCTGCAATCAGCCGCACCAGATTGGGAGCCAGCTCGATGATGCTACCATCCCGATTTTCCAGAACCAGCGTGCCGCGGCCATCATCCATGCGGATACTCTGCCCATGACGTGTGCGCCATAGAAATCTTTCGCGTTTGCCAACGGTCGATAAGCCTTCATCCGGCGGATTGCCTGCGCCGTAAACGCCACCCAGTACAACGCCTTGTCCGGTGAAGGTGCTGGTCAAGAGGACGAAGACAGTATCGCCAACTTCGGGTAGCGCAACAAAGCCTTTATCGGCACCCGCTCCCGGCACCACGACACTGAGCCATTCTGTTTCAATATCACGTTCGGCTTCAAACGCATTGAGCTGGACTTTGATCCGCCCATTGGGGCCGCCGATTTGCGAGACTTCGCCGACTGTGGCAATTGTGCCTGTCTCCGATAATGACGGGGCAGGGGGTTGGGTATCAATTTCGGTGATGTAACCGTGCTGCGAATCAATGGTATGAATGGCTGAGATGATGACGAAGTCACCTTCGGCGGCTGAATCGAAACCTGTGGTTTCAATGCGTGTACCCGGATGCAGGTTTATATTGCCATCAGTAACCGCCCATAAGACCTTGAGCGAGGCGTTACGTCTTTCCTGTTCAGACTGTGAACGGGCGCGTGCTAATCCTTCGTTGGCAATCACTTCGTTGACACGATAGCGAACACCCATGCCAGCCTGCCGCTTGCTGTCACGATGTAATGAAAAATCGAGCGGCTGCCAGCCCGTTGTGACCACTTCCTCGACTGAATAGGCGTTATTGAGGTCGATCTGTGCTTCGATGATTTCACGCCCTAATGCCAGTAGGATTTCATCACCGTAACCCTCAAGCCGGAAAAGATGCAGTTTGCCCGCATCGACATAAAACACTAACCCTGCCTGTTCAGCGGCATAGCATAAAAATTCATAATTCGTCGAGTTGTGTTGTAATAACCATTTCCAGAGAGGGCTGTCATCGTGAACATCCAGCCGTAAGTTTGTGTCATTCAGAAATTCACGGGCGAGATCGGCTACTGTGACATCCACGTGTGCGCAGACCAGTTGACTCTGTTGCAGGATTTGCAGCTCATCATATGCACGGATACGTAATTCGCGTTCACCGGATGGGCCATAAATATGCTGTAGAGCGGATACACGGCCACTGAATAAAGTATCCCCCTCGACACGGCAGCTAAAATAATCGTTGTGCGCGATTTTGGCCGGCAGCGCACCGCTTACCCCTGAGAATGTCATCTCGCACAAGGTGGGTAACATCAGGCTTTGCTGCACGCGAACACTCACCAGTGAACGGGTTTCGGCGAGATTCAGATTCAAGCCATCAAGTGTGACTTCAGGTAAGCCGGTAATGGTTTTCACGGCGTGTTTCCTAGTGGTGGTATCACCAGCGCTGTGCCGGGTGCTACGTCACTCGGATTCACGATATTATTCGCCAGCGCGATCATGCGCCACAGGCTGGCATTGCCATAATATTGCTGGGCAATCTCATCAAGGCGTTGCCCGGTATCTCCGGCACCCGTGACTTCGTGGACAAGAATTTCGGTCGTATCGCGTACGGGTATCACCACATCACGCGCGACGATGCCTGTCTGTGAGCCTTGCTGATAGGTCACCGGATCTTCTTCCGTGCGGATGAGCAGCAGTCGCAACCATGAGCGCTGGGGCATTCCGCGTTCGTTAAAGTATTCAAGCCGCTCACTCATACTGGCGACCACCCCCGGTATGCTCCACGCTTTGCCCCAAATGAAACGGACTGTCGGTGGTTGGGCGTAGAATGGCGCGGATGCGCGCCTCATTTTATTCTCTGACAAATCCCACAAAGGGCGCGTTAAGGAGCGTACATCATCGGATGTAAAAGATGAACCGGCCAGCGAAACATCAAATAATAAGTTCATGGTAATCTCAGTGCGACCGCCACCTGTGTAGAGGATGGGGTCATCACTGCGATAACGTCCGGTGAGTTGTCCGCTGGCTGACTGCCGCGTCTGAATGCCGGACACCCGCTGCATAATCATATGCTCCGGATTGAGCAAGCAGGTCACGCGCTCGTTGGTAGATTCGATGAGAAAGGTTGCCCGTTCCATAGGTTACATCTTTCCCTTTTGCTCAGCGTCAATCCGACCCGGACGTTGCAGAGGGGCATTTGATGTAACCGGGCGCTCTGATGGGAGTGGTATCCAGTAATCATCTGTCGCGTTCTGAAGCTCTCTTGCAGATGCCGAAGATGTGCCCGATTGATAATGGTTTTCACCGCTAGGCGATGCGCTCGGGTCTACAAAATGGTTTTCTCCGGCTGATCGTCTCCGCCTGGATGGATACTCCGTCATAGGATCAGGGGATGATCGCGTTGATTTGTAGCGCGTTTCGGGTATCCGGCTGGGCTGTGGACTCTGATAGACAGGTGTCCGATCTGTGCCTGATTCGCGCTCAGAATAACGCACATCTCTCTGAGATGGTTGCTGCGGTTCCTGATAGTCGGACAATCTGCTATCGGATTGTTGTTCCAGCTCAGCATAACGCGGATTGTTTTCTTTGAGTTGTTTCGGTGCTGGTCTGTCTGAAATATTATCAGCAGAAGGCAGTGCTTTCTTGATCTTTCGTGGCGCTGGCGTGTCGATCCGGTTACGTCGAAAATCAGATGGTGATCGGTAATCTGGCTGTACAGACTGTGACGATTCAGGCGCTTGATAGATAGACTTTGATTCCAAAGAATCACGACTCATGGGCTGATACTGCGTCTCAGCTTCGGTTGGTGATGCAGGTATCTGATAGTGTGGGTCTGATCCTAAAGATGGGTGACTGGATGGCCTATAGCTCATTTCGGACTGAGATGATGCTTCATGTGATGGATATGGATATTGCGTCTCATTCGGCTGTGTGGGTTGAGGCGCTTGATATTGTGTTTGCGGCGGAGTGGACGGATTGTGCTGCTGATAATCATATTTCGCTGAACGGGACTGATGGGCTTCGGTGTATTGTATTGGGCTATTTGTAGAAGTTTCAGGCAGTGGCGAATACTGTGTTTCGCCTGCAGACGGGTGCTGGGGACGGGTGTAATTTGTGGCCGATGGTTGTCCGGTTGCGGGCTCATTCGGATAGGATGTATGCGCCGCTGATGCAGGCTGCTGCTTGCTGGTATAGCGTACATCAGGTTGAGTATCGCCTTTTGCTAACGGCGCGTAGTCTGTATTTTGAGATTGCCTGACTTGCTTCTGGATCGCGTTATAGGCAGTAAAGGCTGATGTCTTGTGCTTCGGTTGAATACGCCAGCGCAGATGATCGGGAATTGTCGTGCTTTTGTGCGTTGTGTATTGTGTTGCTACCTGGGTCGTTTTTGCTTTTGGGGACTGATAAGCTGGATTCTGTGTCGGCGTTTGGTTTTGAGGATGGGGTGCATTCGGCTTAGGTGTTGATGACTCGGGACGTGTCACAGCAGACAAGTCCTGCATGTCCGGGATATGCCCGACTTTCTCATGAATATAATCCAGCCAATGATCGGGGGCTTGGGCTGCTGCCTGTACTTTATCCAACCAGTGTTTCGGCGGTTGGCCGGGTAATCTTTCAGCCTCAGCTTCTGGCTCTGGTTGAGAAACAGTCGGGGATAACTGGGTTAATCGTGACTCACACCATTGTGCAATTGAGCAGGCAATAGCGTATACATGGCTTAATAACCAGATACGGAATCTGCGCCCTAAGTGTGTCATTGTCTTCCCCCCTCAGGCATTCTCTTAATGAGATGTACCACAGCCGATTGTCTCGTAAGTAAAGCCGTAACTGTCAGTCAGACAACGTCAGGCTTCATTACGAGACATGCAGATTTAGTGTGAACCTGCTACGATTTAGTTGCGCGCCAGAGTATCGTAGGTCAGGGTCATGGTTTCGATAGCGACTTCATTGGTCATGGCATCCAGAACCGAACCCCGCCATTCGGTGATCCAGGCATTGACCAGATCCCAACGTATGACTTCTGTCGCCCCATCGCTGTCCATTAAAACAATCGACACATTGCGGCGCTCGACTTTGCCATTCACGCCGGTCAGGAACCAATCCCATAACTCGCGCGAGCTACTCAGACCATAGCGTAGAGTCACATCAGCGTACTCAACAAAACCTGGTAACTTGCGCACAATGGATTGGGTGCCACCTTCACGGTAGGCAATCGAATTGACTTTCACGCCAATTCCACTCACTTCAGTGAAGTGCGCTTCGGCAATATCTGGCTGAAAGATCAGCTTATAGTTATATACGCGATAAAGTCCTTCTGACATGTGCTTTATGCTCCTTCAGTTTCGTTACTGCCCGATGCCTGCCGAATGCGGAAGACGACAAACTCTGCCGGTTTAACGGGGGCAATGCCAATAATGGTAATAACCGTGCCGGAATCAACGACTTCTGGTGGATTGGTTTCTTCATCACATTTGACGAAAAAGGCTTCTTCCGGGGTTGCACCCATCAGCGCCCCTGTGCGCCAGATATTGGTCAGGAAGGCGTTAATGTCACGCCGAATGGATTTCCATAGTGTCTGATCATTAGGCTCAAAGACTGTCCAGCGGGTGCTTTCCGCAATCGATTCTTCAATCATGTTGAATAAACGGCGGACATTCAGATAGCGCCATTCATCCGTGTTAATCGTACGGGCCCCCCAGACGCGGATACCTTCGCGCGAGAAATGGCGAATGCAGTTAATGCCAGCTGTGTTAAGTCCACCTTGCTCATCACGGGTCAGGCGGTAAGCAAGGCTGATGGCACCGCGCAGTGGCTCATTTGCGGGTGCTTTATGCACCCCACGGGTTGCATCTGTGCGGGCCCAAACCCCAGCAATATGCCCTGATGGTGGCACCATGATCGGCTCCCGACTGTTACGGTCAAGCGGATCGCGCACCGCAATCCACGGATAATAAACTGCTCCAAAGCCTTTGTTGCTTTGCGGCATTTCATAGGATTTGTTGGTGTTGTTGGGATCAATATCAGTAGGTTTGAGATCAGCACCGGGCACATCTAAAATCGGTACACGATCCGCGAGATTCTCACAGTGGGCGACCAGCTTATCCTGTGAATCCTTGTCGGTATAGCTGGGCGCGACCACAATTGCCACGTCATCATACGTTTCGAGCGCTGATAAGCCATCTTCAATGGGTGGAAGGCTGTTTGGATCATCAACCCCCTGGCGAGAAGTGTTACCTGGGGTGCTGGCGCTTGAGCTATCAGATTCATCCCCACCAGCAGTGGCGCTTGCTTTGCTTTTCCCGCGGGTGGATGTGGTTGTTAAATTGCCGACATTAACGACATAACAACGTGAACCGCCATTCAGGAAGAAGCCGTAAACGGCGTGCGCCAGTTTGGTGCTGGCAAAATAATTGGCTGGATCAATCGGCTCAGCGCTGTTCTCCGGCGCTACGCAGAATTCTTTGACAAATTGCGACCAGTTATTGATCGGCACAACTTCGGCCTGAAGGCTTCCGTCCGGTTTATGTGCCTTTGCATAGGGTGCAACGCCAATAAAGCCTGGGGTACTGGTCCCGACAGCCTGAATTGGACGTGCGCCACCGGATTCTTCACGAATGTAGACATCTGGCGTTTGATACCCAAACATACACGACTCCCTTTAATTAAAATGCTTCAAATCGAACAGCTACTGCTTCTTGTTTCTCTCGACTCACAGTGAGACGACGTTCCACACCTTTAGCGCGGACAAGCACCTGGACGCTTTCTCCGGGTACATTCGGGAAATAGAACTTACCCTGCATATCGGTGCGCTGGGATATCTGAAGTATGGGCAATTGCACATAGGCTCCAACAATCGGGATATCATTCGGCCCGAAAACCTGACCAAACAGCGGAACAGCTGGTACAGTTTCGACTCGCGGATGCTGGACACGCGGCACATCCGGTTCGGGTCGTGACTGGTAGGCGATCACACGCAAAATGAAAGCGGGCTGAGGTGCAATACCGAAAGTCTGCCACAAGTGATGATCAATATTCTCGTAAAGGACATCGTAGTCGGGATGCTCAATCGCCGAAAAGAGCAGGCGACTCAACTGAGCATGTGCGTCAGAAGGCGTGTTATGCCAGCAGGTGACAAGATAATGTAATGCCGCCTGCAGAGGAGTTCTCAGGCGGGTTCGCATAGGTGGCGCTTCACCCAGTGAAAGAAGATACAGGCTAATCCCCTGTTCCTGGGGCGGCGGTGCCAAACTGATGGGTACATCACCTAAGGTGTCGCCCACCCAATCCTGTAATTGCTGGTCGATAACTTCGAACAAAATTAGCAACCTTAAGCTTATAGAAAGACTGAAATATTGAAAAACAGTTATTATTCTTTTATATAGATACTATAATTTAGGTTTACAATCTAAGCAAACTACATTTTAACGCAATTCACACAGGGAATTAATTAATGTCTGGACGAGATAATGCGCAAAGGGAAGAACCGGAAGCCAATGATGAGGTCAATCATGATGGCCTTACACCTGATAATGTGCCATCCGAACAGGAAGACGCTCGTCCGGGTTTTTCATTTCGCAGAGTCTTTAGTGCTTTCCGAGGTCGTCCTGATTTAACGGCGGGTGAGGAAAGCCTCCAAGCCGCTGGCGATGAGGCGCCTGAAGAAACTCCCCCTGTGCCATTAGCTGATCTGTCTTCTGAAAGTGTAATTGAAGAAGGTGATTCGGCAGAAGTCGATGAGGATATTAAAGAGCCGGCTGACTTCGCCAATTTATTTGCCGAGCCTGAAGAAGACGAATTTGTCTTTGAAGAACCTGCCCAATCTTATGAAGCATCCGCGCCGGAAACTCAAGCCGATTTGCCCGAACCAGAAGCCGTTGAAATTGCGCCGGTAGAAACTGAACAGATTTCAGAAGTTGCGCCCGTTGAAGATGTTGCGTTTAGTACGGAAGAAAAGGTTGAACCTGAATCGCCTGTAGTTGAAAGCGAATTACAGGCCGGTACCCAGGTAGAAACATCAGAAGCAGGTGAGCAAGGTATAAATTCCCAATCTCTGCCACCCTCCGCCTCAACAAGTTCACAATCCTTGCCGAGTAACAAGCAAGCGAAAGATAAGTTAACACCGCCAGCCTCGGGGGCGACTGGTTCACAAAGC
>JBBSQD010000177.1:0-13125 GCA_038258185.1 Aggregatilineales bacterium
ACGTCCCATTCTTCGTATCGCGGCTGTGTAAGGTTACCCACCCCACCGTGACACCGTCCACATTTTCCATAGCCAGCCGGATCACACCATTATCGTTAAAACCAGCGGCCTTCTCCAGCCATGCTTGCTGAAGTTCCATCGATGTCGGCAGGACGATACCATCCTCATGCAATGCCAGCGTCGGGCTATCCAAAGAAGCCATAAACCGTAACTCGGCATCAGCCAGCCGCCAGGGGCGCAGTCGGGTTCTTTCGCCCTGCCAGAAGTAGGTTGAATAATCTGGTGTGAATGCGGTCATTTTTAATCTCCATACCCGCTATGTTTATGGTCGCCAGATGGGATACCATGCGTAAAGATTATGCGTCAGGCTGCGGCTGGCATCTGCGCAACCCGCAGCCGTTTCCGTACAGCCGATATCCAGCAGGGCAATATCCGCCATAATACTCTGATGCCGTTTGACATGGATAAAATAACGGCTGTCCGCTGACCAAACCGCAAAGATATCTTCTTCCGTGCTGGGGGTCAGATTATGAAAGCGCGGCGTACACTCCTGGCACTGCATATCAGCCAGATACAGTTTTAAACCGCCGCCATTGGTATAAACGCTGAAGGCCAGCCAGCGATCATCCGGTGACCAGCTCAGTGTGAAATCATTTACGGTGGGAGGCGCCAGTAACTGCTCCCCGCGTTCACAACCTGTCGCGGCTTCTTCGCACACATCGGTGATGTAAACCTGCTGTGGCCCCTGCCGATCAGAGACAAATGCCAACCGACTTCCATCCGCTGACCATGCTGGCGCAAAATCATTGCCGACACTATTGGTGATCTGTTCTGCGCGACAGTTAAGCGACTGCATCACGCATTCAGCAGGGACGGTATAAATATCCAGCGCACCGCTATTGGGCATGAGAGTCGCAAAGGCGGCCTGTTCAAAACCCGGCGACCACGCGAAATCGGTGCTGATGACATTGGCGCTGTCCATCAGGCTGTGAATTTCACCGCTGGCGAAATCGACAATATACAGCGCTGTTGTCGTGGCGACGTACGACTCAAAGATAATCTGTCGGCTATCCGGTGACCAGTGAATCGGTTGGCTGCTGGCCGCCTGATCGGTCACCAGTCGTGGATGCTGTCCGTCCGCATCCATCACATACAGCCGATAGGTATTCTGCTCCTGCACAATAAACGCGATCTGCTCCCCATCTGGCGACCACGCCATGCTGAACACCCAGTCCGGGCTGCTGTACAGCCGCTGCGTCAAGGTACGTGGAACATCCATCAGATAAATGGCGCTGGTAATCCCCGGTCTTTGCTGGGCATAAAATGCGATCTGCTGGCGCTCAGTCCCCTCTAAAATCACCCGACTGCCCCAACCGAGCAGCATCACCGCTACAAGGGTGAAGCTTAAAATGGGCAGAATGAGCGCGATCAGGAGCCTGAGCACAAATGACCGTGCGGACACTAAGGCCACCACACCGCCTGATTATCCAGGTTGGCATTAAAGGTTAACTGCTGCAGATGCTCTCCGCTGGCCGAGACAATAAACAATTCCCAGTTATCCTCAATCCACGACTCGAACACCAGCCATTTGCCATCCGGTGACCACATCGGCACCGCATCATCATAAGGATGGTCGATCAACTGGCGCAGATTGGCCTCGCAGCCGCCGGGGCGCGTGTCGCAATCGGCGTCCATCAGATAAGTATTCCAGTGCTCGTCACGGCTGGACGTAAACGCAATCAGTTGTCCATCCGGTGACCATGTTGGCGCCCAGTCCGGGATATTGTTCACCGTCAGGCGCGTGACTTCCGCGCCATCCGCATCCATGCGGAAAATATCATAATATTCATGCCGTGCCGACTCAAACAGCAGATGTTTGCCGTCCGGTGACCACGACGGTGCGCGATCCGCAGACGCGTGCTGTGTCAGCCGCTGCACCGTGCATTGGTTGGAATCGCTCAGGCAGGCCGCAGGGAGGGTGTAAATTTCCAGATTGCCGTCCCTCGTGGAGTCGAATGTCAGTTGGGTGCCATCCATCGACCAGACCATATTGCCATCCCGCTGCGAGGTCTGGGTCAACGGGCGCACATCGTTGCCGCTGGCGCTGGTGATGAAAATGTTCCAGTTGCCATCCCGGTTGGAGTAAAACGCCAGCAGATTTCCATCCGGCGACCACGACGGATGGCGATCAATCGCCGGATCATCGGTGACGCGCCGCGAATAACCACGGTCAATATCCATCACGTAAATTTCGGGATTGCCGTCACGGTCAGACACGAACGCGATCGAACCGCGCCCATTGACCAGGCCGGTCTGAATCAGCCCAGCCGTGACCAGCAACCCCACGACCATCACCACGCCGACCCACAGCGCCAGCCTGACCCATATGCGCTCAAATTGCCTGTTCATATGCCTGATCTCATTACCTGCGAAGATTATAACAAGCGGCTCTGATTTTGGCATTGGATCTATTTTAGTGTTGACTTCATTTAATTTTTAGTCTAGGCTAAATTTATATCTGAAAGATTTACAGGGAGTCAATTATGCTTATCCAACTTCTGCTGTACGGCGGTTTTATGTGCCTGTTACTGAGCGTGCTGATTTTTGGTTCGCTCCTCTATAATCCGCGCCTGTGGCTGCAAGATTATCCGCAGGTGATTAAAGATCGCGTGCCACCCAACACACCAACCGAGAATCGCCAGAAATATCTGCTGATGGTGCCGTTTCTGCTGATCCTGATCGGCCTTCCGTTTTTTGTCATTCAGCAGTTGCAGGCGACAGGGCAGGCGACTGATTTCATCTCGGCTTTTATCAGTGCCGCAGTGGTGCTCAACCTGTTCAATCTGTTCGATGCCGTGGTTATCGACCTGTTGATCCTGACTCTGATGGAACCGAAATTTATCGTGATTCCCGGCGCAGAAGGCATGGAATTTGCCCATCGTGACTGGGGTTTGCAATTCCGCAATTTCCTTAAGGGCCTGGTGTTCTCCACGGTCTTCAGTATCCCGATTGCGCTGGTCGCGGTGTTGATCTGACCTCCGCTATAATAGGCGTAAAATACGATCGGGTGATGCTTGCCTAAAGTACTCACCCAATCTACTTTTAATGAATTTAACCCGAAAGAAAAATTTTATGGACGATATCGCACGTCATAATCAACAGCGCTGGGAAGCACTCGCTCAGGCGGGAATCGAATATTCGCGCCCTATCCTCGACCTGACCGCTAACAGCGCCCGCCAGCTTGTCGACCCGTATGGCGTAATGGGCGACGTGCGCGGCAAGGATGTGCTGTGTCTCGCCAGCGGTGGCGGACAGCAGTCGGCGGCGTTTGGGCTGCTGGGCGCTCATGTCACCGTGCTCGATTTCTCCGCCACCCAGTTAGAACGTGACCGCGAGGCGCTGACGCATTACGGGCTGGATGCGCGACTGGAACAGGGCGACATGCGTGATCTGTCACGTTTTGCCGACGCCAGTTTCGATCTCATCTGGCATGCCTTCTCCATCAGCTTTATCCCCGACACGAGTCCGGTTTTTGATGAAGTCGCGCGGGTGCTGCGTCCCGGTGGATGGTATCATCTGGCGTGGCACAATCCGTTTGTGCATGGGCTGGATGACCGTGAATGGAACGGCACAGGTTATCCGCTCAAGCTGCCTTACGTGGATGGTCAGGTGCAGGTTGACCCGACCTGGGACGTGGATGGGCCGGACGGGGTAAAACGCCCGGTGGAAGGCCCGCACGAGTTCCGCCACATACTCAGCACGGTAATCAATGGGCTGATTGGGCGCGGGTTTGTGCTGCGCGGCCTGTGGGAAGATTACACCGGCGACCCCACTGCCCAACCCGGCACCTGGGAGTATTATCTGGCGGTGGCGCCGCTGGCGCTGGTGCTGTGGGCGCGTTATCAGCCGGAGTAGGGCTGAGCTAGGCACCAGGATTTTCAAGTCCCTCGCCCCTTGTGGGAGAGGGATTTAGGGTGAGGGCAAGAATACAAGCTCATAACCCATCCACCCCAAAAACGGGACAAATGACCGGACATTTGTCCACCACAGATCAGAACAAGTGATCTAAAATGGAAGCTGGGAGAAGACTAGCCACAGGGAAACCAGCCATGTCCAGACGCTACACCGACGACGATAAATCCAACGCCATCGCACAGCTCGCCGCCAATGGAGGCAACATCGGCTATACCAGCCATCAACTCAATATTCCGGAACGCACGTTACGCCACTGGCGCACCGAGCATTTCAGCCAGCACAGCACCACCGACTTGCCGTTGCCGCCGCACCCCCCTCGGCGGCAGCAGCAACCGGACGGCACCATTGAGGGAAACGACGATGATGACGACTACAGCCCCGATTCCGAAGTGCTCATGGCCCTCCGCGACCAGATCATGAATCATATTATCGCGGCAGCACCCACCCTGCTCAATGGCCTCATCCTGACCACGCCCTATCATCGCATTCTGGCGCTTTCGCAATTGCTCGACCATCTCGAACGCCTGGAGTCCTTTATCCCGCGGGTCGCCCGCCGCGAAAATCGCGAGGACATCTCCGCCGAAGAACTTCGTATGAAAATGGCCGCGCTCCATGCCCGTTTTGACGAGCTTCAGAAAACACTTTAGCCCATTGCCCCCGAACATTCGGGGGTTTTGCGTTAGGCGGAGTATTTGCCGCCCGGAACGGCCTACAATGGAAAGTACAGCCCTCACCCCAACCCCTGTGCATAGCCTGCCTGTGGTACTCCCACTGCTGCGCGGGGCGAGGGGCTTATCAATAAGGACATGATCCATGCGAGAACGCATCAGCAAATGGCGCACTAATCGACGCGAACAATGGCAAGGACTGGATGAGGCGACACAGGCAGCCATGCGATTACTGGCCGTTGGTGTCGGAATCATTCTCACCGGCTTTGTCATTCTCTATCTGCTTGACCCGCATGAAGGCGATGAATTTTCGCTGCGCCAATTGCTGAGTGATCTGTATGCCAACGGCGGCGCGGAACTGTTGAGCATCGCCGTCACCGTGCTGATTATCGAGCGTTTGAATCGCCGCCGCGCCGAACAGGAGCGTAAGGAAGAACTCATTCTGCAAATGGGCAGCCCGGATAATGCCTTTGCGGTCGAAGCTGTGCGTATTTTGCGGCAAAAGGGTTGGTTAGAAGATGGAAGTTTAACCGGAGAAAATCTATCTAACGCTAGGTTAGAATACGCAGTTTTGTGGCAGGCCAGCTTGGTATCAATGAACTTATGGAATGCAAATTTACTAGGGGCAAATCTATGGCGAGCAAACCTCCAAGCATCAATATTGTGGCAAGCTACCCTAGCAGCAGCGAACCTTTGGGAAGCCAATCTACAAAAGGCCCAATTACAGGGAGCTAACTTACAAGGAAGTTACTTAAGGGAAGCCAATCTGCGAGGAGCAAATTTGTTAGAAGCCAACTTGGAAGCAGTAAGGTTTAAAAATGATTCTTACGATTGCATTCTGCCAATATGTGACGAAACCACCATCCTGCCCGATGGCACTCGTTGGACACCTGACCGCGATTGGCGCGAGTTCACCCACCCCAAAGAATGGGCGGCGGAGCAGGCGAAGAAGCGCTTCACGTTCTCGAAGTCGCCGGGGTTTGCGCGGGGTGACGATTCCATATCGGGTTCAAAACCCAATGCTGCTCAAAAGCCGGAAACCGCTGAAGAGGTTGGCGATGAACCTCTTTAGAGGTTTACGATCTCTTGTCATAGCAGGATGTTTTGAACATCCTGCGGCAAAGCTTCGGCAGAATCACACCACAGGTTCGTAAGCTGCAATCATAAGGATAGGGTCAATGCGTAAACGCTGGCAAAAATTTTATGAATGGTGGTCGCTCACACGGGTGCTGGGAGCGTCGGCGCTGGTGTTCGGCTTTGTTTTTCTGGTGATCGAGCCACCGATTTCCCGATTTTTAAGCGACATCGCCCCAGAATTTTTTGGCATTGGCGTCACGGTGCTGCTGATTGATTGGGCGAATGAGCGTCGCTCCACAGCCGAGGAAAAAGCCGCCCTCATCCTCCAAATGGGCAGTGATGATCGGGCTTTTGCCGTCGAGGCAGCACGGATTCTAAGGCAAAAGGAATGGTTAATGGATGGGAGTTTGAATGGAAAACGTTTTTCACAAGCCAGGCTTCAAAAAGCAAATCTAGAAAATTCTCAGTTACAGGGGGTAAATCTAGAAAGTGCTGATCTGGAAGAAGTGCGTTTAATAAATGCCAATCTACATAACGCAAATTTATCAGAAGCCAAGCTCAAAAAAGCAAATTTATACCAAGCTGATTTAAGCAATATAAACCTGCGTAAAGCTAATTTGCAATTTGCAATTTTAGTGGAATCTAATTTGCAAAATAGTGACTTAGAAGGTGTTGATCTTCAAAAAGCCAAGTTACATCAGGCTAATCTTAAGCAGGCGATTTTATATGAAGCCAACTTAAAAGGTGCAGACTTATCATGTGTCAATTTATGTGGAGCGGATTTAACCGATGCTAACCTTAGACACGTAAATCTTTACTTCAGGGGAGCTTATGTAAATCCGATTTGTGACGAAAACACCATTATGCCCGACGGCTCCTACTGGACACCTGACCGCGATTGGCGCGAGTTTACCCACCCCGACGAATGGGCGGCGGAGCAGGCGAAAAAGCGCTTCGCGTTCTCCAGGCCGCCGGGCTTTGCAAGAGATATTTCTGAGTCTAAAAGCTGATGTAAAGCGACTGAGAATTAATCCCCTTCAGGGGGTTTTCTGAGATTGCCGGATGGCTTTAGCCTCCGGCAGGTTTTTCGTGTCGGGCCAGCGGACGCGAAAATCGCGTCCCTACAACGTTTTCATAGGGAGATGTCCGCATATGTAACCAGCCTCAACCAGACCCGCTGGCTACCGTAGGTGCGACGGCTCTCAACGAACACGCGCTCGCACCAGGCGTAGTAGCCACAGGCGGAAACAGCCAGTGCCTCGCACAGCGCCTCGACGCTCAGACCCCTGGTCGCTTGCTCCTGCTGGATCATGATGAACCCTTCTTCCCGGGTTTGCTGACAATCCCGATGGCTTTTTTTAAAACTTCAATGTGCCAGATTCAGGATTGAGCCATGCGGCTGGCTATAACCAAATTCGAGAACAGTTCTCAGTAGGATAAACCCTTAATGGCCATTACGTGCCTCATGCTACCTTCACACAAGTCGCGGGATAGAGTGGTCAAATGTTGATGGGTGTTAGCAGGTATAGAAAAGATCAGATTGAGTTTTTCACACTTAATGGAACAATTTGAGCAAAATGTCCACATTGTCATTGAGAGACATTTAAACTTGGTTATACTTGTTTTATGTCTAAAACAATTCTATCAACGAAACTCTATCTCCCTCCACCTCGGCCTAAGGTTGTGCCACGTCCACGTCTGATTGACCGACTAAACGCAGGCTTGCACGGCAAATTGACCCTTATGTCAGCCCCTGCCGGATTTGGCAAGACGACGCTGGTCACGGAATGGATCAGCGTAAGTGATATTCAGGTAGCGTGGCTCTCGTTGGATGAAGGCGACAGCGATTCGGCACGTTTCCTTACATATATCGTCGCTGCGTTGAAGACAGTCGCGCCGGCGATTGGCACAGGCATCATGAACCTGCTCGAATCGCCGCAAGCACCGCCCATTCACTCATTGCTGACGACCCTGCTCAACGAAATTGCGACAATTCCACAAGATTTTGTGCTGGTACTGGACGATTATCATGTACTTGACAACCACGAGATTGATACGGCGCTGGCATTTCTCATTGAAAACCAGCCGCCACAAATGCATTTAGTCATCACCACACGCGAAGATCCGGGCCTCCCGCTGGCGCGTTTAAGAGTTAGGGGGCAGCTGACCGAACTGCGCGCCGCTGACCTGCGCTTCACACCGAACGAAGCCGCTGAATTTCTCAATCAGGCGATGGGGTTAAGTCTATCATCTAATGACATCGCCGCTTTGGAGCAACGAACCGAAGGCTGGATCGCAGGATTGCAACTCGCGGCAATCTCCATGCAGGGCGTTGGTGAAAAATCTAGTTTCATTCAGACGTTTACGGGCAGCCATCACTTCGTACTGGATTACCTTATCGAAGAAGTGCTCAGCCGACAGCCGCGTCACATACACAATTTCCTCTTAAAAACGTCGATTCTTGACCGGATGTGCGCGTCCCTGTGCGACGCTATTCTGGAAGACGTGAATCACAGTGCAAGCGAACTACTCGAAAGTATCCGGCAGGCAAATCTGTTCTTGATCCCGCTGGATAATGAACGGCGCTGGTATCGCTACCATCATCTGTTCGGCGATTTGCTGCGTAAACGCCTGGGAGAATCGGCAAGGATAGAGATCAACAGTTTACACATTCGAGCAAGCCAGTGGTATGAACAACACGATCAACAGTCTGAAGCGATTCATCATTCGCTCGCCGCTGAAGACTTCGAGCGGGCAGCAACGATGATTGAACGGGCGTGGGCAACATCACATTCAACCACTTTCCAGAGCCGGCAACTACTCACCTGGATGCAGACATTGCCCCTATCGGTCTATCGCAATCGCCCTGTTCTCAGTACAGGTTATGGATGGTCACTCCTCAACTTCGGTGATCTACAGGCTGCCGATGAACGACTGCGTGATGCGGAAAGATGGCTAGCGACAGCAGATGACATGGGAATCTCAAGGTCGGAGATGGTCATTGCCGATCATGAAGCCTTTCAACGCTTGCCAGCAACAATCGCGTCCGCACGCACATATCACGCATTAGCGTTAGGGGATGTACCCAATACGATTCGGCATGGTCAGCAGGTGCTGTCATTTGCAGAGGAAAACGATCACCATCAACGTGGCATAGCGACATCGATGCTGGGGCTTGCACATTGGTATACCGGCAACCTGGAAACAGCCTACCAATTTATGTCCGATGGTATGGAAAGCATGTACAAGCTGGGCAACATTCACTTTGCCCTGAGCAGTACATTTGGTCTGGCTGATGTTCTGTTGGGACAGGGAAGGCTATTGGATGCGATAGCTATCTATAAGAAGGGTCTACACGTTGCGGAATCGCAGCCCTACATGGTTCAAGGGATAGCAGATTTGTACATGGGGCTGGGTGATCTCTACCGTGAACAGAATGATCTGGAAACAGCGCACAAATACTTGAGCCAAAGCGAGTCGCTGGGCGAACAGGCAGGACTCCCCGATTGGCGGGTGCGTTTTTGCAAAGTTCAAGCGCGTATGAAACACATATCGGGTGATTTTGACGACGCATTGGACTTGCTCGATGAGGCAGAACATCTTTACCACATTACACCCGTGCCCAATATTCAGCCCATCCCTGCTATGAAAGCGCATATATGGATAAAACAGGGACAAATCAATCGTGTTTTATCCTGGGCGCAGGAACAGGGCTTATCATTGGATAGCGATGTTATATATTTGAACGAATTTGATCTCATGATGCTGGCACGCCTGCACATTGTCCTTGTCGAAAACGACAATACAGCAAACCCAGTCCATGACCTTTTCCATTTGCTGGAACGGTTGCTTGATGCAGCAGAACGTGAAAAGCGCATGGGTAGTGTGATCGAAATCAGCATTCTACAAGCACGGCTACAATGGACTCTTGAAAACCGAGAGGATGCCCTTAACGGGTTGCAAAAGGCACTCCACCTTGGGGAACCGGAAGGGTATGTTCGTGTTTTTGTGGATGAGGGTCTGTCCATAAAGGCCATGCTAGCCGAAGCAGTAGCACGAGACATCTTTCCGACCTATTCACAAAAGCTGCTGGCCTCATTTGAAAATACTTCAAGTACAGAATCATCACGCACGTCACAATCACTGATTGATCCGTTGAGTGAACGTGAATTAGAAGTTCTGCGGCTGGTTGCCCAGGGGCTCTCGAATCGAGAGGTCAGTAAACGCCTCTTTGTCGCCTTAGATACCGTCAAGGGGCACAACCGGAACATCTACCAGAAACTTCATGTCAAAAGACGCACAGAGGCGGTTGCCTGTGCCCGCGAACTGGGTCTCATCTAACCCCCTCTGCGCCGAGAACAACACCTCCTAACAACACTTTGGTGTCATCACAACAACACCGCCTGACGCCTATGCTTGTTTCATATTGATCGAGACAAACAAGCACAAAGGAACACACGATGGCAGACACGCCAAACCAGACTCAACCTCTACTCTACCATATCCGGCTTCAAGCGCATCTGGACAGTGGATGGGGGAATTGGTTCGGCGGCATAACAATCACATTGTTAGATGATGGCACAACGCTGCTCATCTGCGAAGTGATTGACCAGGCGGCACTGCATGGTCTGCTGCGGCAAATCCGCGACCTTGGCCTGCATTTGATCTCAGTCAATTCTGTTCACGATAGCCAATTCTAAGTTACCCAATAACGATCAATCGAATCAATAGGAGATGTACGCATGAAAGCCGTTATACAGACACAATACGGATCGCCTGAAGTCCTGCAATTGGTAGACGTGCAAAAGCCAATACCAGCAGACAATGAGGTGTTGGTAAAAGTCCATGCTACGACCGTCACGGCAACCGAAGCAGTGTTCCGTCAGGGCAAGCCATATTTCTCACGGCTGTTCACGGGCTTCAGAAAGCCAAAGATACAGACATTGGGTGAGGAATTGGCGGGCGAAGTCGTTGCTGTGGGCAAGGATGTGGCCACTTTCAAGATTGGTGACCAGGTCTTCGGCACTGCGGGTCCAGACTTCGGAGCCAATGCCGAGTATCTCTGTATCCCGCAGGATGAAGTGCTGGTTAGCAAGCCGAGTAACTTAACCTGCGAAGAAGCGGCTGGCAGCGTGGACGGCTTTTTGACGGCACTTCCGTTCCTGAGGGATACAGGACACATTCAAAGTGGACAAAGCGTACTGATTAATGGGGCTTCGGGTAGCGTCGGAGCGGCAGCCGTGCAAATTGCGAAATACTATGGTGCAGAAGTCACTGGCGTTTGTAGTGCTGCCAATGTCGAGATGGTAAGATCGCTTGGAGCCGACGATGTAATCGACTATACCAAAGAGGATTTCACCCAAAATGGTCAGACGTATGACCTCATCTTCGATACAGTAGGCAAAATCACATTCTCTCATTCCAAGAAGTCACTCAAACCAGAAGGCATCTTTCTTGAGGCGGGTATGGGTATGGGGACAATGGGTGCTGTCCTGATGACCTCACTATTCGGTAGCAAAAAAGCCAAGATTGCTGCGACAGGTTTGCGACCCCCTCATGAACGAGTCAAAGACCTCAATCTGCTTAAGGAATTGATGGAAGCCGGGACGATCATCCCTGTGATTGATCGGTGTTATCCACTGGAGCAAATCGCTGAAGCACACCGCTATGTCGATACCGGACGCAAAAAGGGCAATGTCGTCATCGTTATAACGCCTGAAGACACCCGGATAAAGGCCAGCTAACGATGAATCAAAAACGTGCAACACGGTTGGTAGCTGGACTGGCATTAGGGATCGGGTTAGGTGCGGCTTTGAGCAACATAGCACTGGGAATTACTTTAGGCATCGCTTTTGGTGCGGCGTTCAGTCGCATTGAGGCAAACCGGAATGCGTAAGTTCACCACGGCATATTGATTGAGGCTTAAAGATGAAACAGAACCGAAGCAAAAAACTCACACTCTCAGAGTATGTCAAACACCGTAATGGTGTCCCATTGGGTGCGTCAGGCTCATTGCAGAATATGCTCGTTCGCTCTTTTGGGGCAGGGACGTTTGCAAAGTTCTGGCAATACTGGAACCCGATCTGGGGCTATGGGCTGGGGCGTTATATCTATGCCCCCTTAAATCGCTTTTTGCCTGCAAGTGCCTCGCTGATTTTGACCTTCATAATTTCAGGTGGGATTCATGATCTTGCAACGATGATTGTCCGGGGTGCACCTGCATTCCTTTTTACGCCCTGGTTCTTTTTGATGGGTGTTGTTGTTGTGTTCGGGCGATTGCTCAAACTTGATTATTCTGCACACCCCTTTCTTGTCCGTGTGACAATCAATTTGAGCCTGATTGTTACTTGCTTGATGCTCACGTTGGGCTTGCAACACTATCTTTAGAGTAGAGATAAATCATGACAAACGATCAAATCTGGTTTTCCAGAGCAAAGGCAGATGCAGACAAGGGTATCCCAGCGGATGAACGGTTATCGAGTGCCGCTATTGCTGTCTTCAGTATCGTAATGGTGTTGTTCTTCGTGAGCCATCAGACGCAGTCGACCGGCTTCTTCACAGCAGAGTTTGGCCTGTTGGAGCAGGTCCTATTCTATGGCTATTGGTTTGTCTGGATGACCACAGCTTCCCTTGAGGGGATATTGAGTCTCAGACTCTTGTCTCGCCTCTTTGATGTATTTGGAGGCATCATCTTCTTGCTTATCAGTACCATTGTGCTACTCATTATCTTCCCGTTTGATTTTCAATATCTTGCAGACCTACTGCCGAAGTCCCTCAGATTTCTGTTGGAGTGGATTTCAGATGATATTGCTCGTGTTGTAATGGTATTGGGAACCATCGGACTTCTATTTGCCACAGTCTACAGTCCGATTGCGTACAAATTCGTAGACTTAAAACGCTTTAGGTACGAAGGACTAAAAAGCCGTATGAAAACCCCACCTCATCGACAATGATGTTAGCATACCTGACGTGATCGCGATGGCGATTGCGGTGGCGGAAATCACCTTTCCAATATGGCTGCTGGTCAAATGGGTGAGCGGGGAACATTATCAAGAGAGTGTCACATCACCTAACTAACTGAAGCCATCTGGTTGCACAAAACGTACCACCTAGAATTCAGTGTTTACAATTACTACAAAGGAAAATCCCATGACTAAACAACTTATCTTGAGCCTGATCCTGGTGATTCTGCTGCCCGGCTTAATCGCCACCGCCCAGGACGACCCGCTGGCGTTCCCATCAGACGTCGTTGCGGAGATACAAGCCGAAATGGACGATCTGACTGTGACCGGACTCCCCCCCGGCATGATCGTTTGGATCGACGCGCCGGAGTACCAGTTCGCGGGGGCAAGTGGTTCTGCGGATCTTACGCACGATATCCTGATGCCGCCGGAGGGTGCGTTTC
>JBBSQD010000178.1:0-12878 GCA_038258185.1 Aggregatilineales bacterium
CACGCGCAAGTCCTTGTCCTTTTCTAAGGAGGATCGTTTTATGCATCTGGTCACCCATTGGTTTATTCTCGAACACAACCTGGCTATCCGAGCATCACTTACTACTTAACCACTACCATGCTTTTGATCTGATTGGAAGGGAAATATCCAGTGATAATCGAGGTAGTGAATTGACCACAGAAAAAGTCATGATTGTGTTCGGGGTGCCTGTTGGGCATCTGGATGCCACATTAGAGGCGATGGCCGCAGCCGGTGCGGGTGTCGTTGGGGAATATAACCACTGCTCATTTGCCAATGAAGGCATTGGCCGCTTTTTACCGGGTGCCGCTGCAAATCCCGCTTACGGCCAGCGCGGACAGATCAATCAGGAGCGCGAAGTACGCGTCGAGACGTTCTGTCCACGCAGTCATGCCAAAGCGATAGCGGATGCGATCCGTGCAGCACATCCCTATGAGGAAGTGGTGCTGTACCTCATTCCGCTGCTGGATGAAGCCGATCTGTAACTCAGGATTGGGCCTGCTCGGATGCGCTTGACAACGCGTTCAGGGCAGTTTGTGCGTCTTCAAAATCCGGGTCATATTCCAGAATTTTCTGATACCAGTAACTGGCGCGCTCAACTTCGCCGGAGATGCGGAAATCATCTGCCAGCCGCATGAGCACACTCAGATTACTGCCATCGGGATACATAAACTGCGCGGTTTCCCAGGCATAGGCTTCAAACAGCGGTAAGCCCTGCTCTTGCTGGTAATTTCCCCAGGTATAGAGTTCATCCCGCATGGCCTCCGGGTTGTTCAGTTTCAGCAGAGTCGCAGCGGCTTTTTCGGTTTCGCCCGTCCAGACATAAGCCAGCCCCAGTCCTTTGCGGCTGGCGACATTGTCCGGCTCACCCGCCAGCGCAATCTCCAGCATGGGCACAGGGCCTTCATAGCGGCGTGTTTTGACCATTAAGTTACCCAGACGCCGGTTGGCAGCCACAAACTGTGAATCAAGCAGCAAGGCAGCCTGATACTGTTGCTCAGCAGCGGTATAAAAAACCTGTTGGTCTTCTGGTTCAATCTCAGGTATCAGTTCGCCATGGGTTTCCTCTAGTGCACCGAGGTTGGTGATCCAGGCCGCCTGCAAGGATTTATTAAACACAATTCCGAAACCGATCAGCGCGACCAGCGTACCCGCAAAGACGAAACGCGGGAAGTAACGTGAATCGCTGTCGGCCACATTGTTGAACAACCACACCAGTGACATGCGTCCACCCGCCACTGTTAATCCGATCAGCGCGAAGAGCAAAGTCATCATCAGCCAGGGTTCAACATACTGACGGGCATCAAACAGGCCATGAATCAGCACAGCGGTCACGCCTAACCACGCGCCGTTAAAGGTGCGTCCCGATTTGGTCGTATGCATGACTTTCCAGACGAAGCAGTAGAATGTCACCACCAGTGCAACAAACGCCAGCAGACCGATTAAGCCCTGTCCCATCCAGACTGCAAGCGGCAGATTATGGGTGTAGCTGAGGAAAGGCACTGCAATCAACAAGCCATAACGCGAATACACCAGGCCGAAAGTATCCCCCAGGCCGATGCCAGTAAACAGATAATCCTTCGCCACATATAAACTGTTGCGATATAACTCGAACCGGCTGAGCAACCAGCTCTGACCACTGTTTAAAATCGGCACATTGCCAAGCGGTACGAAAAGTAACGCCGCCAAACCGATCAGCAGCAGGGCAATAACTCCGTAACGGATGCGAACAGGCAGCTTGGTGAGGATGTAGATCAGCAATGTCAGGCCGAGCGCGATAAATGATCCGCGCGAAAAAGTGAGCAGAACGGCGTAAAGCATCACCAAACTTCCGACGAGCCATACCGCCTGAAACCAGCGCGGACGGCTGGAGAAAATCAGCCCAATGCCGAGGGGTATCAACCCTTCCAGAAAGGTGGCTGCGGCATTCGGGTGCATATAATAATCAGGCGCGTGGGGCAGCAGTGTGGTCATGTTGCCTAAACGGAGTAAAATGCCGGGGGTTTCCGGGTAATTCTGATAGCCGTACTGGCTAATAAATAACAGGGCAAACCCGATGCCGAGTGCGGCAAGGATCGTGCCAACTGTATGAGCACTGGTTCGGGAACGTACCCCATACGCCAGCACAAAATATATTATCCCACTGGCTACGACAGCAGTCATCAGCGGGATACTTAGGCTCCGATCATATGAGGGCAGCACACCTAAGAGGCTACTGATTACAAACAGCACAACAAAACAGTCAATCGGCAGTGACAGACGGCGATTCATAGGCACTTATTTCTCAATGTTTAGTCTTCAAAGTATCTCACGTTTTATTGCATACCAACCTATCTATTACCTAAAATTACTTTTTTACCTACCATACGATATCGTTTATTTACCGGCTGACTCCTGCTACATCAGGAACGATCTGCTACAATAACGCGTCAAATTACAGGGAATATGGTTAAAAAGGGCAGGCCATGCAACTGGCGATTCAAGAAGATATGCTGGCAGGGCGCACCGTGCTGGAAAAACTGGAACAGGCCGCGCAGTTAGGTTTTGAGGGTGTGGAATTCTGGGCAGAGGGCTTAACCGAGCGCGTGCCGGAAATTGTCGGCGCACTGGCCGCAACCGGGCTCAAAGCATCAGCAGTCAATCAGGGGCGGCGCGATGGTTATCTGTCCCCCGACCTGGCAGAGCGTGAAGCAGCTATCAGCCAATTGCGCCAGACGATGGCTGATGCAGTCGATATCGGCGCGTATCATGTGCTGTTTGTGCCGTTATATGGCGCATCCAAAATGCCTGACCTGACACCTTACCGTTCGCCTATTGAACTGGAAGGCGAAATGCTGGTATGGTTGCTGCGAACCGTTTCTGACCTGGCGTATGCGATGGGGGTTGAGCTGGACATGCAGCCAGCGAATCGCTACGAAACCTATTTCCTCAACCGGTTGGAACAGGGGGCGTTTTTCCGCCGGAAGATTAAAGATCACCCGCATGTAAAAATCGCGGCTGGATTGTTCCACATGGCGATGGAAGAAGATGATGCGCTGGGCAGCCTGCGCGAGTATGGTTCGCACCTGGGTTATATCCATGTGAGCGATCATAATGGCCGCTTACCGGGCCAGGGCATGCTTGACTTCACACTTGTAATCCGTGTTTTGCGTGAAATCGGTTATGATGGGTGGCTAAGCTATGCTTGCGGCGAAACCGGGCAAAATCAGCGTAACGCCAACCGTTTTATGGCCGAATTACCCGCCAGTATTCATCTGCTGCGTGAAGCAGGTATTTAGAGAACAGGGGGCATCATGGCTATCTTAGTTGCAAATGCGCCAATCTCCTGGGGAATCCATCAGGCAACCGATGTGAAATATCCCTATAGTGAAGTCCTTAACCAGATCGCGGATACCGGTTATGTGGGGGTCGAGTTGGGGCCGTGGGGGTTTTTCCCGACTCAAGCCGATGCTTTGCAGACCGAACTCAGTGAACGCGGCTTACAGCTTGCATCTGGCAGTGTGCCGGTCGATCTGTTGAAACCGGACGAAGCGGCTCAAAGTGAACTGGATGTGATGAAAGTCGGCAAACTGGTGGCCGCATTAGGCGCACGTTATCTGATCCTGATGGAAGATCACACGCATTATCCTGAATTAATGGCACAGGCTGGCCGCGTCCGTTCATCGCGCTTATCGGATGCAGAGTGGGACACCTTTGCGATGCGTTTGAATCATATTGCCAAGCGGCTGTTTGATGAACTGGGCTTAAAAGTCGCCTTCCATCATCATTGCGGGACACATATCGAAACCGCCCGTGAAGTTGAAGCCCTGATGGAGCGCACATCACCGGAATTGGTGGGCTTGTGTCTGGATACCGGCCACTGGCACTACGCCGGTGCGGACTCGATTGATGCGCTGAAACAATACGGCAAGCGCATCTGGTATCTGCATTTTACCGACTGTGAGCCGAATATTCGCCAGTTCGCGCTGGATGAACGGCTTGACCTGTATGAAGCAACACAGGCCGGAGTCTTCTCCGACCTGGGGCAAGGCTCGGTCGATTTTCCGCGGATTGTCACCATGCTGCGGCGCATTGGCTACGATGGCTGGGCAGTCGTGGAACAGGACTCGCTGCTGAATGAACCGGACGCCGACCGTCAGAGTGCCCGTTATAACCGCGAATATCTGCGCCGCGTTGGGATTTAGCGCGGCTCAGGCGGCTTTTGCCACAGCACGGCACTGCGTGGCACATTCACGGCAAGCGCGAGAACATTGCTGGCAGTGGTCATGATCGTGCATACTGCATTCCGCCGCACAACGATCACACACTTCTGCACACAGGTTACACATCTCTGCATAAACCGGCGAATTGCGCGCCATAAAACGGGCGCACAGTGAACAGACATCCGCACAATCCCGACATAATTTGATACAGTCAATCATCGACATGACCATATCCCCGCTGAGGCACATATCCTCACAGTATTCACATTCATGCGTACACTTCAGGCAAGCCTGAATACAATCCTCAATGGCTGAAGTGCGGTTGTGATGCGTAAGCATTTTTTGATCCCTCAAACTCAATTAATATTACAATCAGCATAACATGAGTCGGGTTGTAAACGGTGGTTGTTAATGCAACCTTTAAGCAACCTAACGGGATTTTTAAGCGTTGGGCTAGAAATGGATTGGATTCGTTGACAAACGGACTGGCGTTCGGATAGAATGCTGAGTAATGTACACACACCAGTTTACAAAGCTGGGAGAAAATTATGTTGGTATGTATCTGTCTGAAGCAGGGGCGTTGACCACACTTCAGACGTAAATAACACTCGCAGCCCATAAAGCTGCCTGGCACGACACACATAACCAGTAAACGACTGATAAGCGTGGAAACGTCCCTGAGACGGTGGAGTTGCACCCACCGTCCCGGCGAATAGGGAAGTTTTCGCGTTTTTTTGTTGTCTACTGGTTTTTTATTTGATCGCTAACCGAATGACGAAGAGGAAACATGGTCGCATTACGCAATCCTATCCCGGCAATTTCGACCGAAGCCGTCTCGCTGGAGCAGCAGATTGGCAACACGCCGCTGCTGGCTTTCCGGCATATCACGGCGCATCTGCCGGCGGATATTCAGATTTACGCTAAAGCGGAATGGTTTAATCCCGGCGGCAGTGTCAAAGACCGTGCCGCCTATAACATCATCAAGCAAGGCGAACTGAGTGGTGAGCTGAAACCGGGCAAAACCCTGGTCGATAGTACCAGCGGCAATACCGGCATTGCTTACGCCATGATCGGCGCGGCGAAGGGTTACAAAGTGAAGTTATTCGTACCGGCCAATGCCAGCCCGGAGCGTATCGCTATCCTGCGGGCGTATGGCGCGGAACTGGTGCTGACTGACCCGCTCGAAGGTTCCGATGGGGCGATTCTGGCGGTGCGCGAACTGGTCGAAAAAGAACCCGACCAGTATTTCTATGCCAATCAATATAACAATGCCGCCAACTGGCAGGCGCATTATCATACGACTGGCGTAGAAGTCTGGCAGCAGACACACGGTAATGTCACGCATTTTCTGGCCGGGTTGGGCACCAGTGGCACATTGATGGGGGCAGGCCGCCGCCTCAAGGATTACGACTCGTCGATTGAAATCATCTCCATCCAGCCGGATTCGCCATTTCACGGTCTGGAAGGTCTGAAGCACATGGAAAGCGCCATCAAACCGGGTATTTATGAAGCCAGCTTTGCGGATCGTGATCTCGCGATTGGTACCGAGGTGACCTACCGCATGGCGCGACGACTGGCCCGTGAGGAAGGTTACCTGGTCGGCATCAGTGCCGCGTCCGCGATGGTCGGTGCGTTGCAGGTGGCCGAAGAACTGGCCGAACAGGGCAAGCCCGGTGTGCTGGTCACGCTGTTCCCCGATAATGCTTACAAATATCTCAGCGAGACGTTCTGGACTGCTGAGTAAAAAAATAAGGGGGTGAATTCCCCCTTATCAACTTATTAGCATTAGTAAGTTCAAAAATTTGTTTTACTTATTTTAGTAATCTATCGATTCGTTCCAGAAGCTCAGTTGCGAGTTCTTTATTCACTACTGGAGGGTACTGGGGTAGGAGATCGTACTTGATAACGCTTTGCAACCTATTAAGCGGATAACCTTCTACGATAATTAGAACGCGGTCAATAATTTGGCGAAGTTTCTCATTTTCAATTTTCTCACTTTCATTATCACTGCACTGATTTAGTATCAATTGGGCGACTAATTCGTCATTATGAGCCCATTTATCTTCGGGATGTAAACGTAATTTCGCTTTAGCGAAATATAACGCCACCCGAAAATTAGTAACCATTTTTTCCGGCTCATTCATTTCTATATAAAGCAAACCCAAATTGCCATATGGATAAGCACTTTTCTTGAATCTAGCTGCTTTAATGTAATGCTCTACAGCCTCATGCCTTTTGCCGAGTCGTTTACATATACCGCCAAGAGAGGCCCAAACTGACTCATCATTCTCATCTTTAACATCTAATTGTAATTTTAATGCATCTTCGAAACACACATATGCTTTTTCAAGATGTTGTTCTTTAAGCAGATTATCTTGGGCTATATCGGCCTTATCAGCTTGAATACGGTGAAGCACACCCAAACCGATAATGCTATGAATGTGAGTTTTGTTTTTCTCTAATGCTAAGTCGAAATATTTACGAGCATCTTCATAATTTTTCCGCATGTAATAAATAAAGCCAATTTCATAATAAACATCATCTGCTAATTTATCGACTTCAGTTAAATCTCCATCGGCTAATAGAGGAAATCTGTTATTAAAATCGTTAATTTCCTTTTGCGCACTTGCCAAAGAATCCATAGCATTGTTTAAATCACCAGTTCGTTGGCTACGGCCTAAATCGAGGTTACTACGTATGCGCTGTGCAATCTCTTTACTGACCTCAATACGATCCAGTCGGACTAATTCCAGATATTTGTCTTCTAATATTTCAAAAAGTTTCTCAATAGCATGACTATATTCTTTCGCTTTCCAAAATTCGTTCCACTGTATCTCCCTTATCTTATTATGAAAGCTATTTTCATCAACCTCGCTTATCAAAATTGGTAGCACAAAAGATTTACGACCAATTGCATAAGCCCATTCATATGTTACATAATGCGATTGCATTGACTCAGGTGTTACAGCAATAATAACAGCAAATGAATTGTCGAGAGCTTCATCAATTTTATTTGACCAATGATCTCCAGACTTCAGGTTATTGTCTGACCAAACAACAAATTGGGGATTTCCAGTTTGTTTAGCACGTTCATTACAATAATTTATATGTGCCGTAAGTAATCCAATGAAAAGTCTTGCATTTTCATTTTGGTGAGAATATGATACAAAAATCTGTGGGTAAACAGCCATTTGATCTTTTGAAACCTCTTTCCTTCTATTAGCAGACTTGCAGACTAGTATTTACATTGCATTATTGAATACTTTAACCAAGATTTGTAAACAATTAATTTATAATATATAAGTATCATTATATTATATAAATATATAGATAAATTTATAAATCACAATATAACAAATTACAACTCAATTTTTTAATTAAGTTGCATAAATTAAGCAAATTTTCACTACACTAAAACATTATGAAGCTATAATTTTATTAAATATTATCTCGGTCAATACTAAATCTAACCGCCAATAGAACTAGATAGACAAGTGTCTTTTATATTGATTTGATAGAAACCAAAGATGAAAAAGTACAACGAGAGCGAAGCCTATTACGATGTGCAGGCCGAATTGATGGCCGATGAGGAATTGCTGTGGGTGGGTACGCCTGACCCTATACGTTACGCAATGCGCGATATGAGTTCAATCCTGGGTGGACTGTTCTTTTTGATTGCGATCATCTTTTTCATAAGTATGGGCTTTGGGACTTTCGTGTTTGGTATGGGTGGTTTTGGTGGCCTACCGTTGATTATTAGCATACTTATTCTAATTTACCTGGGAATCGCCTTGCGGCAAATTTCTGCGCCATTACGCCAGTATTTCCTGGCGACGCGCACACTGTACGGCATCACTGACCGGCGTGTGTTGATTATCTCCGGCTTCCCGTCACGCTCGACTCAATCGTTCCGCGCCGATCAGATGCAGTTTGTGGACACGCGCATACATCCCAACGGCACCGGCGATATTATCTTCCGGCGTGAACAGCATCTTCACGCACGGCGGAGAAATTCGTTCACTTTTGGCGATCAGACTCACACGGTTGAAACCGGCTTTTTCGGCGTTCACAATCCGCGTGAAGTCGAGGCGATCATGCTGGACACTTTCATGAACAACAATAAACGTTTCTAGCGTTATGGTTGGGGTGTTTCCGGGCGGATCAGGGTCAGCAGGTGGGACAGGCGCTTGAGATCATTACCCATCAACCGCGCCAGATGCCGTCCGCAGCGCACCATAAAATTGTACTGTTCCGCTTCCTGATATGCGCCCTGAGCATAACGCAGGGCCGCTGCCAGCAAATCATCCGATGGCACGTCCGACGCGGCGATCACCAGCCGGAAATAATCACAGCTTTGCGTAAACAGGAACACCTCCTCGGCGGTGCACAAATGCACATCCGACAGGCTCATCGGCGGACGCGGCGGCAAACTCTGCACACTGCGCGTCACCTGTCCGCGGTCATCACTGTAACCATAGCCCACACTCAACACATCAATTTCAACCGGCACCAGCCGATTCTCGCGCTGGTCACGCAGGACGTTGGGATGCACCCCGTCGGCCATGACCAGTTCGTTAATCAACTGGTCGTCTTTGATCTCTACCGCGTAAATCAGGCCGATTACGAAACAACCGGCATCATTGGCTATCGGCGCTTTGACGAATGCGCCGAAATCGTGCCGGTGATCAATCTTCAGGCTGTGCGTGCCACAGGTATATTTGCTGGTGGTCGCGCGTAACACGCGCCCCACGCCATCCGTATCGAAGTTGCTCATCGCTGATATTTCCTCTCATCCTTAAAGCGCCGCTTGGGACTGCGGGCCATTTTTTTGGTGAATGCCTTTGCGGAAAATCCATCGGAAACCGGAATCTGCTTTTTACGCAGTTCCACACGAATCAATTCATCCAGTTTACTCTTATCTTTTGAGGTGACTACAGCCAGTTCGTCCGCACGGGTGAGGACATAGGGGTAAGGATTACGCCCCTGCATGCTGGATTGATCCACCAGCAGCGCGTGTAAATAATCCACCGATTCAGGGTCGCGCGCCACCCACATGGGGATATCCACACGCGCAATGGCCGAGCGAAACCCGCTGGACACTTTGAGATAGAAGAAAGCAATTTCGTAACTGGGGCCGCCGCCACGCCCCTCTTTATAATCCAGGTTACGTGGCGAATTCTGCACCATAATGGCGGAGCGCTGGCCCGGTTCCAGAATATGTTCAAACAGGTGAATATCGCGCAGCCCTTCCAGTTCACCGCCTGTGGACAGGTCAGCATGGCCGACTTCGGAATCCGGCAAGCCCAGCAGATGCAGCATGCGGACGACCACGCGGCTGCGTACCGGATTATCGACATAACCCGCCAGCAATGCGCCGGAATCATGCAGATGCACCAGCCCACCGCGATAATCGCGCATAATCGCCTGATGGCCGAGCACATCGGTACTGACGCCAAACAACAGGTGATTATCATACAGAGCCAGCAGTGGTTGCGTCTGGCCGCGTAATTCCCACGCCAGTTTGCCCAGTTCCTGCATTTCGCGCACGGTGCGTCGCGCATCTACCGTACGATTATTAATGACCCGTCCGGCGCGGTCATGCACATGGTCTTTGTGAAAGGCCAGAATCGGCAAAGTGAACTGTTCCGGCACTGTATCAATGCCATGATGATAGACATACATACCAATATTGATGAGGTAGTAATGGACAGGTGCCTGCTCATTGGGGTAAATCTGAGAACCGTCTGTGCCGATAATGGTAGCCGTTAAGGGTAACGGGGGAGCGTCGTAGGTCGCGTCGATCTCCTCATACATATCGCCTTCCAGCGGCACCGCACCACGATAACCGCTGACCGTGGGCCCCTGTACCAGTTCCACCCGCTCACGGATTTTATCCAGTGGGGGCGGGTTATAAAACTGCTCCAAGGCTATAGTCAGCCGTTGGACCAGGTCAAAATCCAGGGCCTCGACCATGTTGCCCAGCTTATAAACCTGCTCAATCACCTTGTTAAATTCCAGCGCCACGGGTCGCTCCTTTGCGGCGTATTGGCATCTTTTCAGAGCTTCTCGCGTCATGGTTTGTGTAGACAAACAGACGGCGATTCCTTAACAGTGTAGTACACACGTTCTAAACCGTCAACTTTAAAGCTTTTTTAACCCAACACACGGGTAAAATTTACGAAATTTGTACTATTTACCCATAAACTCTAGGGAAAAGAGATGCACAATTCGCTTGAAGTTGTTATACTTTTTCTGCTGTCAGCTAAACTCCACCTTAAAATTTTTAATATTAACCTTTCTTTGTGCTCAACAACTGTAGTTTGGTTTATTAAACGGGAGAAGCAATGACAGCCAATTACGTTGTGCAAGACAAAACCACGAGTGATAAAACCAGGGAATTAATTTTCGCTGGGGATGATGTACGTCTCAGTGGGCAGATTGATTATCCACACATGGCAGTACCTGCAGATGGGTATCCCCTTCTGTTTGTTTTGCATCATGCGGGATGTGAGGGTCGCGAATGGTATCAACCCTTCGCCCAGGTTGGCTTGCAATCCGGTTATGCCGTTTTCCGCTGGGATAAGCGCGGAACCGGACACAGTGGCGCCAGTGGTTGTGGCTCTACAACCCAGGACGCGGTCAATGCTTATGATATTGCGCTGGAGCAACCGCACATTAATCGCAAACGCGTGGTGATTCTCGCGCAGGGCGCTGGAACGGGTTTATTAGGCAGTTCCTATGGCCTGTTTGCCCGCTTGCAGGTTCCCTATGGCGTGGTTTTGGCGTCTAATATGCTGGATGAAACTGAAGTGCTGGCGATTGACTGCGCCATTCAGATTCTGGTCGGCGAATTTGACTGGAATCCCAGCCAGAATTTTGCTGAAGGCGCCGCCAAAGCGCATAAGCATGCCTATAGTCACGGGGCAACCTATCACATTATCCCCAATTCAGATCGTAAGTTACTTACCTCCAAAAGTGAATCCTCCACCCTGCATCCTGAAGCACTTTCGCATATTGAAAGCTGGCTCAAGCAACTTTGTCCAATTTCACGGTCAATTTAAGCGGTCAAACCGCCATCGTGACCGGTGCTGGTGCTGAGATCGGGCGCGCAATTGCGCTCGCTCTCGGGCAGGCCGGTGCCAACGTCGTCGCCAGTGACATTAACCCTGACCGCGTCGAGCAGGTTACTGAAGCCATCCAGAAAAATGGCGGGACGGCGCTGGGTTGGCAGGCCGATGTCGCCAACCGTTTCCAGGTCAGCTCACTGATCGAGGAAGCGCGCGATCATTTCGGGCGCATTCATATGCTGATTAATGCCGCAGAGGCGCAAAATCTCAAAGGCATGCTGACGCTGGACGAATGGGATTGGCGGCGTATGCTGGAAGTCAACCTGACCGGCACCTTCTTTTGCAGCCAGCTTTTAGGACGCGTGATGGCCGATGAAGGCGGTGGCGTGATTGTCAACCTTGGCTCGACGGCAGGGCATCCGCAGCCGTTAGCGCAAGGCGTGGGCTATGTCGCCAGCCAAGCCGGTTTGATCGGCCTGACGAAACAGTGCGCCCAGGAATATGCGCCCCTGGGAATCCGCGTGAATGCAGTCTGTTCGGCGTATATCAATGAAAGCGGCCAGAATGGTCACGCGGCGGCCAATCCGCAGGGACGCTGGGGCACACCCGATGAAGTCGCCAGTGTGGTGTTGTTCCTGTGTTCCGATGCCGCGCGTTTCATGACCGGGCAAGCCATCCATGTGGATGGTGGCGCCAGTATGGTCTAAGTTATCCCCGCACAGAAGTATGCAAACCGGCACACAATCCTATATACTCAGCAACTTCTTTGGAAAGAAATTTTTACGCGAAGGATTGTTTTGTGACTCCAGCCCCGAATGTGATCTTTGTTTTTGGCGACCAATGGCGTGCTCAGGATGTGGGTTATGTCGGCAACCCGGACGTAAAAACGCCCCATATTAACGCGCTGGCCGATGAAAGTCTGGACTTTACCCATGCGGTGTCGGGCTGGCCGGTATGCTCTCCGTGGCGCGGGACGTTCCTCACCGGACAGTATCCCCTGTCACATGGCATTTTTCTCAATGATGTATCGCTGGCACCCAACGCAGTGACGATTGGCAAAGTCTTTTCGGGCGCAGGCTATAACACGGCCTATATCGGCAAATGGCATGTCGATGGTCACGGACGCTCCGCCTACATCCCGCCAGAACGTCAGCAGGGGTTTGACCACTGGCAGGTGCTGGAATGCACCCACGATTACAACGACTCAGTCTATTATGCCGGCGACTCTGATGAGCAGCAGGCATGGCAGGGTTATGATGCCATTGCTCAGACGGAAGCCGCGCAGACCTATATCCGCGCCCAGAAAAGCGATAAGCCGTTTTTTATGGTGCTGTCATGGGGGCCACCGCATAATCCCTACGAGACTGCGCCCAAAGAATTCCGCGATTTATATCAGCCGGATAAGATTCAACTGCGCCCCAACGTACCCGACGAAATGTCAGCGCAGGCGCGTGAATGGCTGGCGGGTTATTACGCGCATTGTTCCGCGCTGGATCACTGTGTAGGGGATTTGCTGGCGACACTGGAAGAAAGCGGATTAGCCGAAAATACGATCTTTGTGTTTACGTCTGACCACGGTGATATGCTGGGG
>JBBSQD010000179.1:0-12815 GCA_038258185.1 Aggregatilineales bacterium
GTCCCCATGGAATCAAAACCGGAAAGGTAGGGTATTTGGCGTAGATCGCCAGCAAGCCCATCAGCAGGCTGCCCAAAACCCAGACAGGCCGGGTCGTTTTCCAGGCGCGGATAGTCATGTACAGGCTGGCCGCGACGAATAAATAACCCAGCGGGTCGGACGTTGCGAGCGAATTGTTCTGCAAAATGATGGGGGACAGCGCCCAAACCAGACCGCTGAGAACAGCCCCGATCTGTCCGCTGATTTCGTTGGCGGTGGCAGCGATCAGTAAGGTGGTCAGTGTCCCATAGACCACCGCCAGCAAGCGCAGGATATAAATGTAGTCCGAGATGAGCATCCACGGACGGTTGGCTACACTGTCAAAAATCTGCTGTACGCCTATCACCTGCCAGATATATAACGGCGGATAACCCGCCAGCCAATCGCCGGTCTGTTCGACCGAAACACCATAAATCGTATCGGTATCCAGTCCGCGCCAGTCCAGCGCCAGCAGAAAAGCGTTGCCCTCCAGACGCGTTTCCAGATACGGCAAAAACTGCTGAAAGGTGAGCAGGCGCATCACCAAGGCGATAAAAGTCACGCTGGCGAAAAGGATGATGCGCCGGTTGCGCGGCACTGTGAAAAGCTGAGACAGACTGTGAGCATTGAAGGAAATCAGGCGCGTGTGCATGGGAATGGGCGTATCTCGTTGGCTGAAAATTCGCCTGAAGCATAGCAGATATTTACCCCGTCTAAAATCGGCAGATTGACTTTGATATAGGTTTGCACGGGTTGTTTCAGTCTTGATATGGGTCAGAACGAGGTCTAAAATGGTCAGTTCGGTACTGCAAACGAGATTTCGGAGCAGGCCGAAATTATAAATCTGGTAAATTTTCAGTGATCTGTAATATCTGAAATAAGTGATTACTGAACGAATTTATGGCTTTTGCAAGGTTTTTATGTCAGAATAGTACTCAGGTCATGGGTATGATTCGACATTCATGCCAAGATCGTAAATTACTTACCAAATTTATAATTTATCTGAAAATCGGAGAAGAAGAGCAATACTATGAAGTGTTATTGTAAATCCTGTCGTCGTTCGCATGCTGCCTGGAACCGTCTGAATGATGGTTATATTTGTGGCCATTGTGGTACGCGGGAGCGTGACCCCCAGGTCATGCCCGTGAATGCCCATGAGCCCAAAGTGAAGCCGGATGCCACGCCACGCACATTTGCGCTGGCGCTGCGGTGACAGCCTGAAATAAAATCGGAACCGGGGCAGCCCCTCTGCCCCTCTGCTTTATCCCTCTGATGCAATCTTTAAATCTTCCACAGCACTTTTTTCAGCGTCATAAATTTTCAGAACCACATCGCGTACATTGGCCAGCAGGTTTTTGACTTCCGCCTCGCTCAGATTCAGCGGGCTGTCTTCGTCGGAACGGTCACGGTGTAAGCTGGTTTCAATCTCAGGATTGACCACGCCTTTTTGCTGAAAGTGTTGCTCACGCGCGAACATATCTTCACGGAAGGCTTTCAGCGCCGGGACAGAATCGGGCAGCAGTGCCAGCGTTAATTCCCGCCACAACGGCGCAATATCCCGGTACTGCCGCGCCACAGCACTTAAAGTCGGTTTTTCCAGTAACACCGACGCCTCATCCAGAAAATCCGCATACACTCTCCGACCCCCATAACCGACTGATCCCCAACCCTCGATGAAGGCCGGGGCGCTGGTCAGTGCACCATACAGACGGTGACCATCTGCGAAATGCTTCAGCCAGCCATTTTTGGTTTTGCCATCCACCAGCAGATCCGCCCATTTTTGCAGGCCAGCCAGCCCCCAGTTACTGGCCGACCCTTTGCCGGGGCCAGCGGTGTAATTGGTAACGCATTCACGCAATCCAGCCGCTACGGCGGCGGATATGTTGTTCACGTCGGGCAGATCAAGTGTCATCAGACGGTGTTTGTTTTTGGCGATACGACCCCGCGCGGCGCTGAAGCGATCCGCTGACACGCTGAACGGCACCTGCGAGCGATCGGCAATATACACCTGACCCGCCGCTTCATCATAGCCATAGACGATCACCGGTTGCATCATCCACATCTCCGCGTTGACCTCGTCGGTGTCATTGTACAGGGTAACGATATCCAGCCAGACGATGGCCGGTTTGCCATTTTCCAGCGTATCCATGACATGGGTTTCGGCTTTTACCGGGCTGGCTGTTTGTTTGATCTGATGCGGAATTTGCCAGCGTTCCAGAATGCGCTCTGTCGCTGGTGACAGGCGCGTAATCAGGTTGACCTGCGGCGCATAACCCTGATACTCAAACAGAAAATAACCGAACAGGACTCCGCCGCTGATGCCGAAAATCAGCGCTTCGGTGGGTGGCTGCTGCGTATGCGGCATCACCAGTCCCTGATAAGCCAGCGCGCTGTGGATCGTCGCGGTGTCCCAATGGTGCCCGGTAAACGGTGGATAATCTGGCAAAACGGTCATCGTCATCTCCTGTGATTAACCGGCTGTGGTCAGTGCCATCACTGCTCCGGCAGGGTCCTGAATAATGGCGTAATAGTGTGAGCCATCTTCTTTGCGCACTTCCTTAAGGGCTTTACCACCCAGCTTCACACATAGCTCGACACTGGCGGCCACATCCGCCACGTTGACATAAATCAACCATTGCTGCGGCAAACCCAGATTCCCGCCGCGCGCATGACACACGCCACCGACCCAATTACCGGACGTGTCCTTCATCACGTAATCGTTATAACTTTCCCCGCCATCCTCCAGCGGCATATCCTCCACTTCCCATCCAACCACCTGCTTATAGAAATCGCGGATTCCTTCGGCATCAGGGACAGTCAGATCAACCGAGATAATAGACCCAATAGGATTGGCCGATTCATTTATATCGCTCATTTGCAACTCCTTTTCATTAAACCAGTAACCAACTTACACATTTGCACTGCGTAAAATATCGAGTGCGTCGTTCTCAGATTGATAAATGTCTTCCAGATGTTGTTTCATGGTGGCAAACAGCGCCTGGACGCCTTCGTCACCCAGCGGCAGATTGGAGTTTAATTCCTGTTCCAGTTCTTCCACACGGTCGCTCAACGGCTGCATAGCCTCCCAGCGACAGTCCTTATACAGGGCATAGCGCTGAATCAGCAGGTCAGTGGCTTCACGCATGGGCGGGATATCGTGCGACAGCACAGAATTCGCCAGCTCATCCCAACGGGCAGCCGTGACGCGGTAGGCGTCTGCGGCTTCGGTCAGCGTTGGATTGCCAAGCGCGTCCGCCGCTTCGGTCAGAAAATCGGCATACATATTACGCAGACCCGCGCCATCGGTGCTATCCAGCACGATGCCTTCAAAGATGCCGCGCAGAGTGCTGTACAGCCCCTTGCGTGACTGGAAAACCACCGGCCAGCCTTTTTTATTGCTGGCGTTGGTCATCAGGTTGGCCCATTTTTTATAGACCGGCAGCGCAAAAGATTCCGAGTCGCGCCCCAGATGTTCGATACAATCCTGAATACCGGCACGGATAGCGGCTGGCAGGTCAACAACACCCGTCATTTTGACAGTCATGGTGCGATTTTTATCCGACGAAATCCGGGCGCGGCCAGCGGTAAATGCTTCCAGATCCACATTAATCAGACAGGGCGCGATGTCATCCACCTGCACAATACCCGCTTCTTCATCCAGCCCATACACGCCAACCACATAAGAAATATGCGCTTTCATCCGTTCCGGCAATTGCTGATGCGGCAGGTGAGCTTTATCCACCCACGTGAGAACCGGCACACCGCTTTCAAGCCCGTTTTTGAGATTGGCCAGGGCGTTCTTTTTGCTGGTGGTTTCCTGGACATCCACCGCAAAGCCGATGCGCTGGCAGGCATGGGTCAGGAAATCCACCGGATAATTCCAGCGATTGCGGAAACCCAGTACGATTACGGCGGATTCGTAGCTCTTAAATTCCCACAGGATGTAACCAGCACCCAGCCCGCCGCCAATGCCTAAAATCATAGCCTCGCTGAAGGGCTTTCCGGTGTGGGGATTGACCATGCCCTGTGCTGCCAGCACATTAGTCAGTGCGGCGGTGAGATAATGTTTGCCGACGAGTTTGGGATGTGCAACTTCGATTGCCATACAGATCAGCCTCTTTTATATTTCAATATGTATTTCGATTGATGTCATCATAACCAACAGAGATTAAAAATGCGTTTTTAATCGGTGAGAATATCGGCCTGCTGCTGTTTGATACCCGCGGCATAAAACGCTTCAATATCGGCGCTCAATGCTCTGAAAGGTGGTTGCCAGTCGTCGCCATATTCCGCGATGGATTTGACCCAGTTCATAAAGTTCCACCAGCCCGCATTGATGCCTGCTGTGCTTTCTGTAGGCGCGAAACCGCTGTGAACCAGGGTTAACCGCGTCTTCCCACCGGATTCTTCCAGTGTCCAGGTGAGGATCGTTTCTTTGCCATCTTCCGGCCATAGCGTTGCCAGTTTTTGATTAGCCTCAATTTCGAGGATTTTGGTCGGCCCGGCATTGATACCCCAGCCATAACTGTATTCGCCGCCGATCACCGGTGTGACCCGCGCATGGCTGGCGATCCAGCGGTTAAGCTGCTCTGGCCGGATGAGGACATCAAAAATCGTTTCTGGCGTGGCGTCAATCTCGACACTGTGCTGGATATCCCCCAGCATCGACTCGGAAAAGTCGCAACGCACCGGGCTGTCCTTGCCATCAACATACCGGCGCAGATTTTCCAGCGAGAGAAACCAGAAATCCTCATAGGTATAAACCGCCAGTTGATGATTGCCATCTATGGCATGTTGATGGCGCACGACCACCATCGTATGGTCGGCCTGCGGAATGAGGCGAAAATCCACCGATGTTTCAAGCTCGCTTTTGAGCAGCCACGTGTATTGCAGGCGCTGGTTGGCTTCGACCCGTGTCAGTGGGTGCTGCCGCTCGGATTGTTCCGGCGCGCCAATGGTGTAGCGTCCCCAGAAATCATACTGCTGGGCAGGCAGGGCAATCTCGGCATGTTCGCTGAACCATGCTTCCAGTGCTTTGCTGTCTGTCAGCGCGTGATAAATCTTTTCCGGTGGGGCTGCAATTTTGACCTGTATACAAACAGCATCGTCCATGTTTTATGCCTCCTCTTTGGGATAACACACCAGAATCAAGCGGAAACCGGCATTGTCGGAAATATCGACATCATCAGCCGGCAGGCCATATTTACGCGCCAGCCGTTGGAAAACGATCTGCACATCCTGCAAAAAAGCTGCACGGCGCGTCGCGTCCGGCAGATAAATGTGCGCCGAAAGGGACAACGAAGCGACATCTTCCCCTTCAGCCGACTGCTGACCGAGGCGGCCAATATCGCTGTGAATTTCCTCCGCTAGGTCGAGCAGGACACGCAGGCTGGCCTGATCCTGCGCGGCACGGGGGCTGCCCACGCGTCCAATCAACTGTGGTGCCAGCCAGTATGAGCGCGCTTTGGCCTGATAATAACCTTCCACCGCGCCACGGACGCGCTGTTCGCTGGTTTTTTCCACGAGTCCGGCTTTCTCCAGCGCTTTGATGTGGTAGTAAATTTTTTGAGCGCTTTCGCCAAATTCGTGCGCCAGTTCCGGGCAGGTGCGTGGCTCGCCCAGACGCTTCAACAGTTCGATTCGCTGGGCTTTGAGCAAAGCCGTCGCCTGCTCAACATCCTCTATATAAAATACATCCTGCATGAAACTATACCCTGATTGTAAAAACTTATTTTATTGTAAAAATAATTTTTTACAATGTCAAGCGATTTGCCGATTGGGACATCTATGAGTCCCTAAAAACTGAGACATGACCTGTATAGGCGATAAGTCCAAACTCCATCTGAAATGGTGGTGACACGTGTCAACTGCGGTAAACTTAAGCGCAAAATCTATTTATTTTAAGAGAGGGACAAAAGTGAAATTAGGTGCAAATTCGGTGTTGTTTGGCGGTTATGATATGGAAACCGCTTTTAAGTATCTGAAAATGGCCGGCTATGATGGCATTGAGCTGTCAGCCATTGATGGCATGAGCGAGCATCTGGTGCTCAGCCACTGGCAGGAACTCGCGCCACAGATCAAAAAACTGGCGGCGGATTACGAACTGGAACTGCTGGCAATGGAGCAACCGTCGCAGGATGTCGAGAAAATGGAAGCGGCTTTCCAGGCGGCCAGCGAGATCGGCATCCCGATTGTCAACTGCGGCCCCGGTGGCAAGTCCGACGATGAAGCGACCCTGCAACAGTCGATTGATTCGCTGGGAAAATTGGCGGACATGGCCGAAAAATACGGCGTGACGCTGTGTGTGAAAGCCCACGTCGGCGCGGCCATCTACAACACGCCGACCACCCTGCGTCTGATGGAAGCCATCAGTTCACCAGCCTTTGGCATTGATATGGATCCATCGCATATTTACCGCGCCAACGAAAACCCGGTGGAGGCCATCGCGGCGGTAATTTCGCGCGTGAAGCATGTCCATATCCGCGATTGCAAAGGTCGCCAGCAGGGGCCGGGCAAGCCGGAAGATCAGACCAATGGCCGCGGCGATATTGATCTGGTGGGTTATATCCGCACCCTGCACGAAAATGGCTACACCGGCCCGGTCGATCTGGAGATTATCGGCGCGAAGGAATACAGCATCGAGCAGTGCTGCGTGATCGCGGCAGAATCCCGCGGACACATGCAGGCCTGTTTGCAGGCGGCAGGAGCACGCTGACCGATGGACATTCGACAGGTCAGACCGGAGGATTTAGTGGCGTGCTATGCGCTGGAATGGGACAGTTTCACAAATAGCGAAGCCGCATCAATTGAGAATATCAGCCGCCGGATTGACCTGTTTCCCGAAGGCTTTCTGGTGATGGAACAAGCTGGAAAGATTATTGGCATGGTCAACAGCGGCGCAACCCACAAAGATGATATCAGCGATGAGGCTTTGAAGCGCTTGGCCGGCCATGATTCTGCAGGCGCGAATATTGTCATTTTTTCACTGTCAGTACTGCCTGCCTATCAAAGGCGTGGTTTAGGCACGCAACTGATGCAGGCATTTATCGAGCGGGCGCGCCAGTTGGGCAAGCAGCAAATCCTGCTGATGTGCAAAGCCCCACTGATTGCCTATTATGCGCGTTTTGGCTTTGTCGAACGTGGCCTGTCACCATCGACGCATGGCGGCTCACAGTGGTACGAGATGAGTCTGGATTTATCGGCTCTGCCTGATACCCAAAACAAGTTATAAAAATTAACCTGAGTAGTTTAGTAAGGAGTACATATTATGCAGCGCGTTTGTTTTTTGCTACGAGTGAAAAAAGATATGCTGGAAGAATATAAGCGCCGTCATGCCGAGGTATGGCCGGACATGCTGGAGGCCCTGAGCGAAACTGGCTGGCAGAATTATTCGCTGTTTTTACGGCCAGATGGTCTGCTGGTGGGGTATCTGGAAACACCGGATTTTGAGGCCGCTAAAGCCGGAATGGCCGAGCGTGAAGTTAATGAACGCTGGCAGAACGACATGGCGCCCTTCTTTGAATCGTTGGACGGTGCCCATGCCGACGAAAGCATGATGGCACTTGAAGAAGTCTTTCACCTCGATTAATAAGTTTCCCATCGGGGCGCATCACCGTGCGCCCCGCTTCAAGCCTGCATTGCCCATTGATTTTTGGTTTACGTGCTGATCGTTATTAAACTTGTCATATTGTACATTCCAACGTAAGGAGCAGGGACATGGATTATCGGATTTTAGGGCGGACAGGCTTAAAAGTCTCAGCGTTTGGTGTCGGTGGCGGTGGCCCCAGCCGTTTGGGGCAGCGTTACGAAAAAAGCGAAGCGGACTCGGTCACCATTATCAAAGAAGCGCTGGATTCTGGCGTGAATTTTATCGACACAGCCGAAGCCTACGGCACCGAAAGCATTGTTGGGCAGGCCATTAAAGGGCTGGATCGTGACCTGGTGGTGCTGTCCACCAAGAAAGGCGTCAATCAACAATCGACCCCCGCGGATGTGCAGGCGGGGCTGGAAACCAGTCTAAAGAATCTGGGCGTGGACTATATCGACATTTATCATCTGCATGGTGTAATCACCGAAGATTATGATTATCTCCTGAATGAGATCGTGCCGGTGCTGCAATCCATGCAGGCGGCGGGCAAGATCGGCTACATCGGCATTACAGAGCGTTTCCACGCTGATCCTCAGCATGCCATGTTGCAGCGGGCTTTACAGGATAATGTCTGGGATGTAATGATGGTGGGTTTTAACATCCTCAACCAGTCCGCACGGGAGCGCGTTTTTGCACAGACCATTCAGCAGGATATCGGCGTGCTGATTATGTTCGCGGTACGGGCGGCTTTCAGCAAACCGGAACGCCTGCGCGAACTGCTGGACAAGCTGATTGCCGAGGGCAAGGTTGACCCGGCGCTGCTGGATGAGGGCGATGCGTTAGGCTTTGCGCTGGATGGTGATGGTGGCGCGGTCAGTCTGGCGGACGCGGCTTATCGTTTCTGCCTGTATGAACCCGGTACGCATGTGATCCTGTCTGGCACCGGCAACCCGGCGCATCTCCGAGAGAATCTGCAATCCTTCGAGCGTCCCGCGCTGCCCCTGGCAACGCTGGATCGTCTGCAGGCGATTTTCAAACAGGTAGACACGGTATCCGGTCAATAACTTTGTAGGCCGCGTCATGTTCGAGGTAACAGAAGGCATAAGATTGCCAGCCGAATGTCACTGTTTCATACCTAAAACCAACCTCTGTTAACTTTTTGGCATATAATGGTTAAAAGAGCATAGTGGAGGAAACGGTATGTATGCACAAAAAACCATCATCCAGGCTCCTATAGGCACGGGTGCGGAGGTGCGCCGGCTGATCGCGCAAAAGTACCTGCCCGTGATGCGCACTCGCCCCGGTTTCATGGCAGCGTATCTGCTGGAACAGACCGACGACCCCGATCAATGCGAACTGGTTCAGTTCTGGGATAAGCACGCATCGGTTGAAAATTTCCATAAAACAGGTTTGCTCGAAGCATCTATTCAGGGGATTGCAGCAGATATCCCCGGTTGTAGTGTACAGCGCCAGGGCTATATGATCCGCGTGGCGATTAGCGGCATGAGTGAAGCGGCGTCAGTTTCTTAAAGTCGAAAACAGGCCTCAATCGAGGTATTAAAGAAATAATTTTGTTTGCTGATCGGGGAGGAACATCCGCAGGGGTGTTCCTCTTTTTGATTCTCTGGATATTAGGGTCACGGAATGGTTCTCTTGTCAACAAAAGCCAGTGGGTATAATTGGCCTCTTTGATGTAAAGAGGATCTTGAATATGACCCTGGAAATCACGATGGATACGGTTTTATTCGCGCTGCTCATCTTCAGCTTGAGGGTGTTTAACAGTGCGGTTGGCACGGTGCGCCTGGTCGTCATGGCTCGCGGAGAAGTCATGATTACCGCGGTTTTAGGCTTTATCGAAGCATTGATTTTTGCCTATGTCACTGCCACGATTGTCACTGACCTGTCAAATATTCTGAATATGGTGGCTTACTGTGGCGGTTTTTCGCTGGGAATCTATGCTGGCATGGTTGTGGAACGGCGTTTTGTCGTCAGTTATGTGCGCCTGAATGTGATCGCTAAGGCGCAGGGGCGCGAGATCGCCAAAGCCCTGCGCGATCAGGGGCATGGCGTGACCGAAGTCGATGCGGTGGGCAGTACCGGCGGCGTGTCCATGCTCAACAGCGTGATTTTACGGCGCGACTCCGGTGAGGCGCTCAAAGCGATTTATAAAGTCAACCCGGATGCGTTTGTCACACTGGAAGAAGCGCGTTCTGTCCAGCACGGCTGGATGCGCCATACCATACATCACCAGAAATAAGCCCTCCCCTGATATGAGCAGCAAAATATTGCGTTTTGCCTGAATATGCTATGCTTGACCTGATCCTCAATGATTAGGGGGAAATTCTAATTTGTCATCGGCTACAATGTAGTTACAGATGTAGACACGGAAGAAATCAATGAGACGCGGAACCCTTATTTTTATTGTGTTTGTGCTGGTGGTGGGTGCGGTGGTGGGTGCCAGCCAGTTTTTGCGCTCCCAGCCCCCGCAGGAATTTACCGTCGCGGTGAATCCGCTGGCGGCGGAGTGGGTGCGGTCGGCGGTCAACGACTTTAACGCGACTAATCCGGTGGTGAATTCGACCCAGCGCATTCAGTTTAGTGTCACCGTAATTGACGATTTACCGGTGTGGCAGGGGAATGAAAACTGGACGACTGAGAATCACCCGGCGGTCTGGATTCCAGCGGCGGCTATCTCAGTGGATTACGCTGAACGCTATGTCGTACAAGCCGCATCGGTGGCGCAAACGCCGCTGGTGTGGGGCGGATATGCCAGCCGCGTGGAAGTCGTCACCGAAAACGGCACCCAGTCACTCGATTGGACAGCGATCCAGCGCGCTGCGGAGGCGGAATCGTGGTCGAGCATCGGCGGGGATTCAGGCTGGCGTTTCGTGAAATTCGCCTTTGCCCGCCCCGATCAGGCCATGTCCGGCGTAGGGGCCTTATTTTCCAGCGCGGCCAGCTTCAATGCGACGGATACTCTGACGGGTACCAATACGCGTGCGCAGGGATTTCGTGACTGGTTTACGCCGGTTGTGGAAAGCGTCCCCAATTTCCAGACGCTCGGCGCAGACCCCGCCTCGGCAATGGCAGTACGTGGCCCGTCAAATGTTGAAATCGCGCTGCTGCCGGAAAGTCAGTGGCTGATGAATCTCAATGGGCTGGTGAGTAATGAGCCGGTGGTGTTTAACTACCCGGCTTATCAGTTTCTGCTGGATTTTCCGCTGGCGAGATGGAACTCCACGACGCTGTACCCGGATATTGAACCGGCAGCCGCGACCGCGCTAGGTCAGTGGTTGACGAACACCGCGCGTCAGGCGCAGTTGCCGCAATATGGCCTGCGTCCAGCCAGCGGCGAAGTCCCTGCCACGGCCAGACTGTTTACAGCGGCGGAGCAATACGGCATTGAACTACAGCCGGTTTTTGACAATCAGGTTCAGCCGCCTTCCCGCAGTGAGACTCAGGGCTTGCTGCAATGGTTTACCCAGGCGGTTCGTTAGCCTGATGCATCCCTTATCCAATACTTTGATCGGACACCGTAAGGAGAGTTTGATGGTTAAGCGCTTTTTGTCCGTAATGCTGCTGGTGCTGTTGGCAGCACTCGCAGCCTGTGATAGCAACGGTAGCCAGCCCGTAGATCCTGGCACTAACAATGGCGGCGTACAGCGCCCGAATAACGCGATTGATGTATCTATCGTCTATGCGCCGGAATCTGACCTGTATATGCCCAAGGCGATTGAGGATTTCAATCGCACCTATGCAGAGGGACGTAACCCGGTCACCGGGCAAAGTCTGGCCAGTGGCGAACAACCGGTATTTGTGACCGGACGACCCGGTTCATCCGGCACAGTGATGCAGGGCATTATCAATGCCAGCATCGCGCCCAATAACGCTAATGTAGAGCGTCCGGTGATCTTCCAGCCATCAGTCAGCCACTGGCTGGCGCTGGCAAATTACCAGAGTGGACGCCAGATTTTTGATCTCGCGGAAAGCCAGCCCACAGCCTTGGCTCCGGTCGTGATGGCGATCTGGGAAAGCCGTTTGCAGGCTATTCAGGACACTGTCGGTTATGAAAATATCGGCTGGAAAGAACTGCTCGGCGTGCTGAACAGCCCCGATGGCTGGCAGGATTATGGCTTTAGCGGACGTAAAACCGTCTATTACGGCCATACCGATCCGTTCATCAGCTCAACCGCGCTGTCCACGCTGATCGCGGAATTTTACGCCTCAGCCCAGCAACGCGGTTTTACCGGACGACGTTTGACCATCGACGAAGTCAATGACGAGGATGTGCAGGACGGTGTGCGCCAGATCGAGCAGTTGATCCGCCACTATTCCAGCCGCACAACCGAATTCAAGGAATATATCGCGCAGGGGCCGGACTATCTGGACTTTGTCGCGCTGGAAGAAAACGATCTGATCTTTATCAACCTGGGCAAAACCGAAGTGCAGCCACCGGAGCGTCTGGTGGCGCTGTATCCCAAAGAAGGCACTTTCTGGCACGAGCATCCGATGGGCATTGTTAATGCCGACTGGGTGACGCCGGAACAGCGTGAAGCGGCGCGGGTGTTCATTGATTACATCCTCACGCCGGATGTACAGAAGGCCATCATGGAGCAGGGCTTCCGTCCGGCCAACCCGGATGTGGAACTGGCTTTCCCGTTTGTCGAAGAAAATGGCGTTGCGCCCTCCGGCCCGTCAAATGTGCTGGATGTGCCCGCGCCGGAAGTGATCGCGGCGGTGCAGCAAAGCTGGTCATTTGTCAAGAAACAGGCCGATGTGCTGGTCGTGATTGATGTGTCCGGCTCGATGGAAGGCGATAAGCTCGAGCAGGCCAAACAGGCCGCGGAAGCCTTTGTCCAGAATTTGGAGCCGACCAATCGCGTTGGGCTGGCGATCTTCAGTGACGGCTTTGAGCTGCGCATCCCGGTAGGGAATGCTGAGACGGTGCGCCAGCAGGTCATCAGCAATATTCGCGGTCTGCGCGCCGGGGGCGGTACAGCCCTGAATCAGGCGGTGCAGGAAGCGGTGGATATCATGAACAATGAAAGCGATACGGAGCGTATCCGCTCGGTAGTGATCCTCAGTGATGGCGCCGATACCAGTGATGGCAGCGTCACGCTGAATGACGCGCTGCGCTCGATTACCGCCAGCCGCGAGACTCCCAACCCGGTCATCGTCATCCCGGTGGCCTATGGTGCCGACGCGGATA
>JBBSQD010000180.1:0-12634 GCA_038258185.1 Aggregatilineales bacterium
CATGACAATACTTCCTTCGCCAGACGGCCAGTTCCATGTCCGCATGGTCTTGTCCAGACTCGTGCTGACAAGCTGCGTTCCATCTGGACGCCAGTCAAGGTCGAGAATGGCACCCGTGTGTCCCGCCAACTCCTGTATGATCTCACCGGTATTTGGGTTCCATACCAGAATGCGTCCGCTAGCATCGCCACTGGCAATCAGATTAGTCGCAGAGTTCCACACAAGATGCTGCACAGAATGCGTATGTCCTGAAAAGGTCGTTTGTATCGTACTGACCTCACGTGTGGTGTCCCAGACAAAAATGGTCCCAAGCATGGTACTGGTCGCCGCCAACTGCCCGTCTGGACTCCAGACGCTGGTTACCGTTTGCCCCTCGCCAGGAGAATTACTAGGCACCTGTGCGCCTCCAAGGATGCTGGAGGAACGCCGAGTTATGGGATCATATGCCCGTGCTCCCGAGAAAGCAGTTAACAATAGCAAGTCCGAAGTGGGGTGCCACGTCCCACCGTTAAATGCGACACCATCTCCTGGGCCAACGACGAGTTGTTGAGTTGCCAGATTGAATACTTCACGAATTGGTCCCACAAAAACCAGGTTGTCCGTAGGACTGACTTCAACATTGCCGACTGGGTAACGAAAATTTAGAGAGAAGACAATCGTGCCGTTGCGTTCAATCACCCTTGCCATCCCGCCTTCCGGGCCAAAATCACCCCAGGGCGGGATAATTTGCCCTGTGCCGTAAGCAAGCAAGGAACCGTCATTGCTCCAGTTTAATGAAGTGACGTAGTTGCCCGGAAGGATAGGTTGTGCTGCCGCTGAGATGATCACAGCGAACAGCACAAGTACTAGAAGCACAGGTATGAGTCGCCGTAGTGCCTGCCGCTGTGAGATGTATGTAACAGTGTTCATCACTTATTTCCTTCCTTGCAATTTGTAGATCTGTTGTAAATACAGGCACATACGATAGCAGAATCCTCTCGTCAAATTGACCACGAGGATGTGTGATAACTCATAGTTTACGTTAACCATCGCCGAGCTCCGTAGTCACAATACATTCATCAATTCGACTCGGGTTGTTCCACCAAGATGCATAGACTGAGGTGGTAGTGGCATGGGTGTGGCGGTATCTTCCAGAATACGAATAACAACGATGAAGGCCAGACCTGCTTCACCTTGAGCATCAGCCTCACTGTAAGGTGTCACGGACAGAGTGTTGGTTCCAACTGAGGGGACTGACAGCATATAAGGCGGGGAATTGTCAATGAATAGGGTGCCGTTCAGATCAAAGACGACACTTCCCACCTCGTCAGGGTAGGTAAACGCTTCGATCACTGCATCAACCGCCTCATTAGTGGAAATATCATTGATGATGGTTGTGCCTGCAAGCAACGTTCTGTAAGTTGAGTTTGTTTGATCGGTGAGACTTAATCGCTGGACAGTACTTTGGGATGAAAGCTGGACGACTATGCCTTCGGTCACACGATCGTACACCGCCAACGGCGGTCTTCCCAAGGGATTATTCAAAGGGGTACTGCGGAGGAGAAACTGTGTCCCCTGCGGATTCCAGGCCGAGCTGGAAACTGAAACGGTATCCACAATTTCATTGGTAAAGGGATCCCAAATCTCAAGCGGTGTATTGATCATTGTAAGCGCCAGTTCGGTGTTGGTTAACCAGCGTATCCCGAAAGGTTCTGCCAATGACCCAGTTGGCTCAACTGTTCCAACACGCTGATACATTGAGATATCGACAATATCAACCGTAAAGGGTCCATTTTCGACAGCAAGATATTGGCCATCTGGCGTGAAAGCAGGCCGAAAAACGCCGCTATAAGGATAGGTTGTAATGATTTCCCCGGTGAACGGCTGATAAATGTTAATCTGCTGGTCGAACCCCAATAACATTTGAGTTTCATGGGTTGGGTGCCAAACTACCCAATTAACGTCAAGCTGCTCATACTCCAGAAGTTCATTAACGATTAACCCCGTAAATGCGTCAATGACAATTGCACCGACCGCCAGATAGCTGCCGCTTGGGCTCCATGAAAGCTGAACCCCTTGATACGATGATGCCACTCTCGGTGTCCAGGAATCGGTATCCCAGATCACGGTGTAAGCTTGAGTTTCCCACTCGGCATTACCCCCAATGAACACCGCCGCCAGCGCGGTGCTGTCAGGACTCCACGCCAGGTCTCGTGTTTCCGTCCAGATCAAGCCCTCCAAATTGTCATCTAACTGAAGGGAGGCAACAGGGCGCAAATCCGCACTGAAGATTTGAAGCGTTTGGATGTCTGGCTCAGTATAGAAAACCGCGATGAACTGTCCATCAGGACTCCACGCTGCCTGACCGCGTGGAATTTGGCTCTGTTGGGCAGAGACAAATTGAGACACTCCAACCGATAGCAAGGTGGTTGTGATCAAAATAGCGCAACACATTTTTGTGATGATCTGCATCTTTATCCTGCGCAATCTGTGAGTGCCGCACAGCGTGAAGCCTTCCAACAGGTATAACTACCACTCTGTTCGGCTAAATTCAAATTACGTCAACATCACACCTGCACGACAAACACATCCGTGCGGCCACGCTGCGCCGCATTCCAAGAAATCCATTTTCCATCCGGGCTGCACAAGGGATGCGGATGCGACGACTGACCCGGTGTTGTTCCCCAGGCTGTGCCGTGATACGCAATCACCTCTACACGAGGTTTCTCAGCATCGTAATACACCCACTGCAACAAATCCGGGCTGAGATCACCGTCAATAATTAACGCTGGCCTGCCTGCCATCGCCGCGACATGACCATAATTCGTCGCCTGATAAAATCCATATTCATGGATGGTCTGCCCGTTTTTATCACACGCGCCGATAAACGCGCCACCTTTGGCGCTGCGTCCGTGATAGACCACATTTTCGCCATCAAACGTCCAGGCGCAATGAACCTGAAAACAGCCATCATCCTGTGAGGGAAGTTCGGTTAATTCGCCGGTGGAGAGGCGCAACGTCCAGATGCGATTGGTCTTGCCATCACTGCCGCCCCAGTAATTGGGCGGAAAATCCCGATCTAGCAACACCAGGTCAGGGTCAACCGGGGAATGGGGACTATGAAACGAGCGACAGCCGTTTTCCTCATACGCCACCCGCACATCACCACCCGCAAGCGGCACTTCCAGCAACCGCAGAACCATCTGGCTGCCATCCGGGAAATGCTCATAATAATGTTTGGTCACTCGCTGACCCTGCTCAACTTCCGGGTGATACGGTGACACGGCCAGAACCACCCGCTCTTCGTCGCAGGACACACTTGGATAACCAATTTCGCCTTCGATATTATCAATCAGCAGCCGTTCTTCCAGCGTACTCAGGTGTACCGCGCGCAGGGATCGTGCCTGTGTATAAACTAACCAACCGCTTTCCGGCGCCAAACACATGCGCGGATATGGCCCACCCTGAATATGATAATCAAAGCCGTAATCCTGCACGGCATCGGTTAATTGCGTGATCTCACCTGTAGCCACATGGACTTTGCAGAAAGCCCCCTGATCTTCGCGTTTTGTCCAGAAGACGAGATATTCACTATCTGCCGTAAAGCCGATATTGGTGTGGTAGTTGGGCGATTGATTCACCTCGCCCATGGTCGTCAACTGACGACAGTCACGCAGCGTCCAGTGATCTTTATAAGCTTGTGATTCATTCCAGCGTTCGCCTTTTTGAGCAGGCATAATTTTAATTTCCTTTAGGTTGATAAATTTATTGAATGATGATGGGATGTCATGTTGTCATGCTGATTTACAGGTTTGGTTTTTGCCAACCGCCGTATGCCTCTTCGACAAATTGCGCCACTTTCAGCGCAACGTCTTCACGCCAGGGATTTGCGACAATCTGTACCCCTATTGGCAAGCCTTCAGGCGATGTCCCTGCACGCACCACGGCAGCAGGCCAACCCGTTAAATTATAGGTTGCAGTATAGCTGAATCCTGCAAAGTGCTCAGACTGTGTGTCGTGTCTGATGGCAACATTGGCATTCACAGGGCAAATGATAACGTCGTAATTCGCCATAAAGCCCAACATCTGACTGCGGAATAAATCCATTTCACGCAACCATCTACCAAATTCCCTACCTGTTGCCTCACTCTCGATGCTTAGCATATGGCGACTCATATCTGTTGTTCCCGCTTTTTCCAGTATTTCGCGGAGACCATAACCACCGTCAGCAAGGTTCAATAAAGTCCACAAATCCCATGTTTCTTCCAGGCGTTCAGGCCGGTCTTCAGTGACGGATGCAACCTGACCCTCCAGCGATTTAGCGACCTCTTTTACCGTTTGAATAATCTCAGGTGTTGGAGTCATAGTTCCATTATGTGTATAAAATGCGACACGGATCTTACCCAAATCCACATCATCTGGATTGGCTCGGGCCATGGGAACAATCGCTGGATCTTGCCAATCAGGGCCTGCGATAATACCAAGCAGCAGTGTCAAATCTTCAACTGTTCGGGCGAGTGGCCCAATAGCTTGATAAGCATCCGTCGCACCCATGGCATAAGGAAGAATATGGCCGGTGCGGGGTACACGTCCTGAGGTTGATTTAAGGCCTGCTATGCCACAAAAATGCGCGGGTAAACGAATACTACCCGCATAATCACTTCCAATATCAAACGGAGAACCGCCACTGGCAATGATCGCTGCCGCACCACCGCTGCTCCCGCCTGATGAACGGGCTAAATCATAGGGATTGTTTGTACGGCCATAGATAACATTATTGGTTTCAAAAGCGAGTGTTAATTCAGGCGTGTTTGTTTTCCCCAATAAAATTGCGCCTTCATTTTTTAAGCGGGTAACCACAGTTGCATCTTTCTCAGGGACAAAATTCTTGCGCCCCAAAGTCCCACCGGTTGTAATGACTCCCACTGTATCCAGTGAATCCTTAATCGTCATCGGTATACCGTGCAAAAGTCCGTTACTTTCACCACGTGCCAGAGCTTCATCCGCTAAGCGTGCTTCGGCCAGGGCTTCATCGCCACGTAACTGTACCACCGCACTAAGTTTCGGATTGACCTCTTCAATTCGTTTGAGGTGGGCTTGTACGATTTCGACAGAAGAAATTTCTTTGGCTTTGATGGCTTTTGCTAACTGTACAACTGAAGAATAAATAATATCGACTATCACTCTATTATCCTTTTATGGGATTGCGTCGCCATTAGCACTAAAATTCACAATCAACCCATCTAAGGATATATGGAAAGACACTATTTGCAAAATACCAGGTGGCTGAAAGTCAGACCATTTTTGGGGACTTGAGATGAGATATATACAGGCAACGAAGCGACCTACATAATTATGAGAAGTGAACAGCGGCTTCGCGTGCCGGTGTGATAAGTTATGCAGACTCATTCGTGGGCGAGCAATTAGCAGTAAACCTAGCGTGCCAACCAGCCCCCATCCACCGCGATCATGGTACCGTGGACATAATCCGAAGCTGCAGAAGCGAGAAACACCGTCACACCTTTGAGGTCTTCGGCTTCACCCCACCGCCCCACCGGGATACGGTCGAGCAGCGCCTTACTGCGCACAGGGTCAGCCTGCAACGCTGCGGTGTTATCCGTGCGGATGTAACCGGGAGCAATCGCATTCACATTGACCCCCTGCGCTGACCATTCATTGGAGAGTGCCTGCGTGATCCCACCAACCGCATGTTTAGCTGCCGTATACGGTGGCACCAGAATCCCACCCTGATACGACAACAAAGACGCAACATTGATAATCTTGCCCCGCCCCTGCTGCAACATCACACGGCCAGCCGCCTGCGACAGAAAAAACACCGACTTCATGTTGATCTGAATCACAGCGTCCCAATCGGCTTCGCTGTAATCCACAGACGGGGTGCGGCGCACAATTCCGGCATTGTTTACGAGGATATCCAACCGGCCCAAATCAGATACGACCTGCGCGACCACAGCCTGCAGTTCCGCAACTTCGGCCTGTTCCAAGTCACATTGAATCGGCAAGAAGCGTCGCCCTAGAGCCTCAATCTGCTGTTGTGTGTCCTGATAAGTGGTGGCATATAAGCCAGCCACATCTGCCCCGGCTTCTGCCAGAGCCAGCGCTATCGCCTGACCAATCCCGCGGCCACAGCCGGTGACCAGTGCAACCTGATTATCCAGGCGGAATGCGTCCAGAATACCCATCGGGTATTTATCCCTTCACGCCAAAGCCAGCAACACCTTTTACGAAGTACCGTTGTAAAAACAGGAAGAACATCACAATCGGCAAGGTGACAATCGTAGCGACGGTGAACATCCGGGGATAATCCACCTGCCCCGCCCGTTGCTGCGTCGTGTAGATAAAGCGTTGTGCAGCTAAAGCAATCGGCGCGATCTCCTGATTTCCCCCGGCAAATACCAGCGGATTCAGATAATCATTCCAGATGGTTACAAACTGTAAAATCACAATCACAGCCAGCGCCGGACGTACCAGCGGGACATAGATTTCCCACAAAATCCGCAGCGTTCCAGCCCCATCCACACGCGCCGCCTCTTCATAGTCAACGGGAATGACCATAAACGCCTGTCGCATCAGGAAGATGTAAAACGCATTGACCAAACCCGGCAGCAGCAAAGATCCCCACGTGTTGATCAAACCGCTGCCACCTTGTCCGGTAATGTCATTACCGCCGACCAGGGGCAAACGTGCCAGCCCGATAAATGTCGGGATAATATAGACCACCGCCGGAACCATCATCGAAGACAGCAAAAGCAAAAAGATCAGATTTCGTCCGCGAAAGCGCAGCCGCGAAAATACATAGCCGCACAAAATCGCAATCGTTGCCGGAATAGTGATATACCAGACTACGCGTATAAGCGTGTTCATCAGCCAGCGCAGCAGATCATCACGCGTCAGAAATTCACGCCAGTTATCCAGATAGAGCGACGTCGGAATCGGAAACCATGTGCTCTGCTGGTAATCCACCATATTTGTAAACCCGGCTGCCAGCATAAACAGCAGCGGGTAAAACATAATCAGGCTGGTTAAAATCAGGAAGATGTACAGAAAAACTCGTCCGATAGTTAACGGCTTACCCTGGCGCTTTTGTTCACGTTGCTCTTCTTCAAAAATCCGAACTTCCACGGTTATTCTCCTCGAATTTCATCAACAGCGGTCGCCTGTAACAAGCGCATGTTGATCACACTGGCCCACAACAGAACCAGCAGCATAATCGTTGCCGACGCAGCGGCCATACCAAAATTCTGATTTTTGAATGCGTCGTTATAAATCTGAAGCATCATGACATTGGTGCTGTTACGGGGTTGACCACCGGTTATCAGCAATACCGGTTCAAAAATCTGGAACGCGCTGATTAAGCCCGTGACCACGACGAAAACCGTCGTCGGACGCAGCAGTGGTATCGTGATATGGCGGATCATTTTCAAACCGGATGCCCCATCAACACGTGCCGCATCAATTACATCCATCGAAATACCCTGTAACCCTGCGAGATACAGCAGCATCGACAGGCCAACACCCCGCCAAACCGAAAACACGATAATAAACGCACGGGCAAAAGTCGGGTCAATCTGCCAGATCAACTCTGGCTGGCCCAGACTTCGCAATATACCGCTGATGACACCAGAACCCGGCGCGATAAATATCGTCGCAATCTGCGCCATAACCGCTGCTGATGTCAGCGATGGGATGTACCACATCGTGCGGTACAACGCTAAACCGCGCACTTCCTCATTCAGCGCCAGTGCGATGAGAAAGCCCAGAACCATACTTATGGTCAGGATAACCAGAGCAAAAAACAGCGTATTGAATAACACTTCCATATAGCGCGGGGTAGCAAAGAACCGCACATAATTATCAAGTCCAACCCATTGCGCCTCATTAAAGCCGTTCCATTCCATAAAACTTACGGCAAAATTGGCGACAACCGGTAAAACAGCAAATAGAAAATAGTAAAGCAGGATGGGAGCGAGAATCACCCAGGCTTCAATCGTCTGCCGATTACGTGAGAAAAATGTTCCGCCCGTTTGCTGGCGGGATGTGCGCGTATTCTGTGTGAGTGATTGAGCCATAATGATGAAGCCTGCTTCCACTTCTTTACTGACAGGTATACAAATTGACAAACAATGAGAGCATCTGCCGGAACAGATACTCTCATCAGTGCTTACACTACAAAAGCTTTATTCTGCGACAATGGCCTCAGCCTGTGTCTGATAGTCATCCAGAATTTCCTGGATCGGACGATCAGAGGTCAGAACTTCAGCGAACATATCATTCCAGAGCGAATCCAGTGCCGGGCCTTCATTCTGCCATGCGGGCAGGGTGCGCACGTCACCGTTATACAGCTCGTCGATATAGAATTCAAACGGTGCCGAAGTCTCAACTGCGTCACCCTCGACATATTCCGGCACAGTTGCAGTATCGCCACCCGCTACCGCCAGAATGTTCTCCAGCGCGGTATAGGTTGAAGGCATACGGCCATTGGCCCAGAAATTGTTATTCTGCACCGCATCGGTAGCCAGGAAATCCAGGAACATCATCGCTTCTTCAGGATGCTCGGTGCTGGCAAGTGCGGCATAAATGGCGTTACCGACGACCACATTGGCACGCTGACCATCTTCATCCGGGATCGGCAGAGGCAGATAGCGGCAATCTTCACAGCCACTGCTCTTGGCCCAGCTTGGATGCCAGGCACCGGCGGTCTGCATGGCGGTTGCGCCACCGAAAAGCTGGGTAAACACGTAACCTTCGTCACCATTGAACGCCAGTCCCGGCGGGGTGTACTGGTACAGGTCACGGAACCACTGATAAACCTTGGCTGCTGCCGGGTCGTTGAAGGTGGGGTTCACACAGCCTTCATCACAGAAATCGGCACCGGTCTGGTAAACATACGGCGCTGCACGGAACAAAGCTGCTGCCGGCGCACTGGTTGGCCCTAAAATCGAGAAGCCATAGTATTCGCCATTGCCCGCTTCATTGACAGCCATTGCAGCCTCAGTGACCTTGTCCCATGTGGACAAATCCAGCGCATCCGGGTCTAAACCAGCAGCCCGAACGACATCGGCGTTTACTTCCAGGGCGAATACCGCCGTGAAAGCAGCCACACCATGCACAACCTCATCCTGAGTGACCGCTTCCACGGTACCGGGGACGAGATTAGCCAGAGTTTCTTCCGGCACATCCAGCGGCAGGAACGAACCATTACGGGTAAATTCGGGCATAAACGACTCACCCACCGTAATATCCGGCGCGGTTCCACCGAGCTGGGCGGTAATCAGATTCTGACGGAGATCAACATCCCAGCCATGATCTTCCCATTGCAGCGTGATATCAGGGTGCATCTCGCTCCACATATTATTCAGCGAAACCGCGTAAATGCAGTTGGTCGCATCACTGGCTTCGTTGATACAGGTTACGGTTCCGGGTTCACCCCAGATCACCAGCGTAGCACCGTCCTGTGCTGCAACGGTACCTACCAGAACAACGAATAAAGCCATCATCACTAAACTTGTCAATAAACGCCGCATATAAATCTCCTTCTATTTAGTGTTTGGATACGTAAACCTTTGGGAATTTCAGGAATAATTAAATCCTGGATTGCACTCCTTCCCCATACATCTAATTTAATCTTACATCAGCCATTAACGCAAGCGAATTTGAAGCAAACTAGGCATTCTCAATGCTGCAATTTCGTTACAACGACCAATAAGAGAACGCAACGAATACACATTACGCACTTTATAAACCATATCATCATTTGTGCCAGAAATAACTTAAGCTATTTCCTTTTTTACGCATTTTTCAACGGCTCTTCCAGAATATTACATTCCTGCCATTGAACATTACTGCCAGACTTTATGACTTTGAATGTTTTGATCTCATACGGGCCAAAATTCACTTTACGTGTGGCCTTGCCCTCCAGTGTCACTTCAGCCACAACCGCTTCACCAATGCTCTCCGCCAGCCGGATAATCAGGGCATCTTCACGCTCGGCCTTTTTCAATGCGCCCAGAATCACTGTAGGCGGTTCTACCTTCAAAAACGGAGCCGGGTGTTCGGGCGCATTCCGCAGTGCACTGGGCGGGAAATAGGTAAAAAAGCGCTCCAGCGGTTGATTAAGTTCTAACGCCAGCGGCACCAGTCGGTGCGCAACATCCGTGCTATCTGCACCCGCAATAATCCGGAAACGAGTATCAATCTGAGTCTGATCCATAAATGTAAACGAGCGTGCAGGGTCAAGACCACCCGGTTCTTCATCCCAGTGGCAATGGACTGCCCCCCGGCTGATACTTAAACCCAGCACACCATCCGCTGAAATATCCAGCCCGTTTTGCCCATTATTCGCCACGCCCACCGTCACCGCTGCGGACTCCAGTCGCATCCAACGCGCATACGGATATTCAGTCGCGTCAGTTGGGCGTTCTGCTGTGCCATACGGCACTTCACATATCGCGCGCACCTCCGGCAGATCAAACGGCAGCACCAGCTTGATCATCTTACGCCGTGCCTGCATGTACAGCCGGGTATCGACATCAATCTGCGGCATATCCGCATAAAACTTAAAGCGCAGTGACGCGCGTGTATGCTGCCAGCCCACCAGACATTCCACCATAATAAATACCGGCCCCTCAGCGATAACGCGCAGAGCAGACCCCTCTTTACCTTCCATGCCCACAAACACGCCCACTTCCTGCGGAGTCAGAGCATTAAGCGGACTCACTGGCACATTAAAAATTGCATTGGTGTGACCGCCCCAGGCATGGGCATTGTCTTCCATCGCCACCATCTGAATCGCGCCTTTCAGCAGATTGCGCCCGCTGGCTTTCTCGATCAGCTCAATCGGAGCAGCTTTATCGCGGGAAAATCGTGCTTTCCACCAGCGGTTTTCGACCCTAATCCCGTCTTCATCTTCCTGATAACTGAGGTTGGGCGTTTTCACTGTGGGGTCTTCAAAGCGGATTTCGTAACGCCGCGCACTCAATGCTGGCACGTCTGCCGCAAATCCAATATACGGTTGCCATGTGCCGTTCTCCAGCACAATCGAATTTCCACCCGATGCCTGACAGGCGACTTCTTTGCCTGTGTCATCAAACAAAGCGAAATTCTTCTTAGCAGACGGTGGCCGATATTCGCTTAAAAAGTTCAACCCAACCGGGGCTTTTAACGCCGCGCTATGCGGGTTCAACACATAAACAGGGATAGTGTGCAAAGTCGGCGGCACGTTCGGCAGCACATAATGCTGATTACGCGCAATGATCCGCCGTGCGACATCACCCGCGTAACCGTACATATCATGCACACCGGGCAGCGCATCCTCCAGCAACGACCCGCACAGCACATCATGGAACGAATTGAACATCAGCCGTTTCCAGGCGGTGTTTAATTCTGCATAGGGGTAAGCCACAGCATAACGCCACCAGGCGATTGCCGCCCAATGTTCAGCCGAAGACAGCAAAGCCTCGCCTTCGCGCATTTCGCGTTTGATCGGCGCGACCGAGGTGTAACAGCCCATCAGTGTGCGTTGTAGTTCACCTTTATGCACAGGATACTGATCAAAATTGACCTTAATCCGTTCCAGATAAGCCTCTGGCGTACTATGCTTCACCTCAATATGGCTGTCCTGCATCTCGGCCAGAATTTCACGGAACAGATTCAGATCATTGGCTGTCGCGCCACCGCCATGATTGCCTAAGCCCCAGGTCACAATCACATCCTGCCCGGTTCGCCGTGCAATATCAATCCCTGTACGCGCCTGCTGCTGTGCCTGATTATCTCCCGGTGTGCCATACCAACCGGAATCAGGTCGCACAGTAATCACCTGCGTACCATCAATGCCTTCCCATCGGCGCACCGGGGCGGGCAAATCCATTTCGTCTGCCGTGGGACGGCAGTGCACATAAATCTCAAAACCTGCCTGCTGCAATAATTGCGGTAACGTCCCTGGATGACCAAAAGTATCAAAGTTATACGCCACAGGAGGCCGCACCCCGAATTTCTCCTGAAAATACAACCGCCCTTCCAGAATTAACCGGACGAGAGTCTCACCCCCCGGTAAATTGCAATCCGGTTGCAGATACCACCCCCCCGTGATATTCCAGCGCCCATTCTGCACATGCTGCTTAATACGCTCAAACAGGGGCGGATCGTATTCCTCAACCCATTCATAGAGGACGCTTTCATTATGGTTAAAAACAAATTCAGGGAATTCATCGAGTAAATTTGCAGCCGTGTGGAAGGTCGAAATCGCCTCACGTGCGCCTTCTTCCCATGACCACATCCACACCGGGTCAATATGTGCATTACAAAACAGGTGAACGATCGGTCGATCCTGTTTTTCAGTCATAAGACAATGCTCCAGGTTCTGGTTTTAACAGGTGAAATAGAAAACCCCGCCAGACAGCAGATGCCCGACGGGGTAAATGTTAATTAGTAGACATGCACAGTGCCATCATTACGCCTGACCAGCGGCATCCATGCGGGTTGATACGGGAATTTTGCCGCGGCAGCTTCATCAATATCCATACCCAGTCCCGGTGCTTCATTCGGGTAGGCATAGCCATCGCGCATTTCACACGCACCGGAAATCACATCATAGGTTTCGGGTTCAAAATCCACCCATTCCTGAATGCCGAAATTC
>JBBSQD010000181.1:0-12603 GCA_038258185.1 Aggregatilineales bacterium
CCGCTGGCGCTGATGATGATAGCCGGCTCACGCAGGAAGTTCAGCTTTTTGCTGTCCTCGACCTGACGCGTATAGATGAGATGACCGAAGTCGAACGGGTCGCGTCCGGTGTCGCTGCGCAGCATAAACTCGCGGATTTCATTATCATAGCATTCGGGGTGCAGCCGGAAAACCGAGGTGACATCAATCGCCAGCGGGCTGTCGACGTAAATCGGCATGCGCGGGATATCGCCAGAAGAAGCCATTTGATTAAGCGCCAGCACCAGCTGCTGCGTCCGCCCCACCGCGAAGGCCGGCATAATCACCTTGCCACCGCGCCGGTAAGTTTCATTAATAATGCGTTCCAGTTCTTTGGCCGCATCAGGATACGGTTCGTGCAGGCGATTGCCGTAGGTGCTTTCCATGATGAGGATGTCGGCGGACTCGACTGTTTCCGGGTCGCGGATAATCGGAATACCGACGCGCCCCAGGTCACCGCTGAACACCAGCCGCACACTGCGGTGGGTGTCGTAATCCTCGATATCCAGCACCACAATCGCACTTCCGAGCATGTGTCCGGCATCCAGGAAAGTGAGATCAACGCCTTTGGCAATGGTCCGCGAGCGGTAGTAACTCTGGCTGGTAAAGGAGTTGAGCGAATTCAGCGCGTCCTGATGCGTATACAGCGGGTCAACCGGCGGTTCATCACGCCGACGACGGCGCTTGTTGACATACTCCGCGTCACGTTCCTGGATATAACCGCTGTCCAGCAGCATGGTCGCGCACAGATCACGCGTCGCAAAGGTGCAGTTGATCTCACCGCGAAAACCACTTTTCACCAGATTGGGGATATTGCCGGAATGATCAATATGCGCATGAGACAGCACCATCGTATCAATGGAGGCCGGGTCAAACGGAAAGTTCAGATTGCGTTCATAGGACTCCGAGCGTTTGCCCTGGTACAGGCCACAGTCCAGCAGAATACGCTGGCCGTTGACCTCAATCAGATGCTGTGAACCGGTAACCGTGCGTGCTGCGCCATTAAATGTAAGTCGCATAAAATCCCTTTTAATAATTCAGGCAATTGAATAATATCATCCTATCAGTCCGACCCCGCCACACCCCATAATGTAATTTCCCCATTTTGATCGCCGGTCGCCATCCAGGTACCATCGGCGCTAAACGCACAACTGGTCACCAGAGTGTCCACCTCTAACTCAATGCTGATTTGCTGATTGAACGCATCCAGCAGATACAGCCTGCCGTTGGGGTCATCCTCGCTGACCATCAGCAAATCCCCGTCGGCACTATAAGCCAGACAACGCGCTGGTTGTGTTAGAGGATAACGGGCAATCACTTCATTATCAATATAGTTGTACGATACCAGATCGCGGTAACGTCCGGCAAAGGTCACGACCGGCCTGACTTTGCGGAAGGCCATCAGCACTCTACCTGGCACTAACCACTCCGACATAACGCCCGGATTCTCCTGCTCAACCAGTAATACTTCACTTTGGATGCCATCAAACAGATACTTGTAAAACTTACCGCTGCGGGTCAGGACAAAATAGTGTCTGCCGTATTGATAGATATCAGAACTTACCTGAACCACCGGCTCATTCACACTCAGAGCAGACATTAACTGGCCACTGGTCGGAATAAAATAACCGTCTTCCTGGCGCAAACCGTTCATATCCGCATAAAAAGCCCAGATGCCAATTGTACCGTTTTCACCACCAATGAGAACCGATGAATTATCTAATACAGCCGCAGTGGTTGATGACAACTGCCCAATGTTCCCAACCAGCACACCACCAGTGGTCCAGATATACTCCTCAGGGCCTACTGCGCCAGAAATGAGTTCTCCATCCGGACTGATTTGCAACGAGTTGAGTATAAACGGCGATCTACCAGGATCAAGCTCAAACACGTTTCCAATAGCGTTGACGTTGCCTTCAGTAATATCCCACAGACGAATACCAATACCGGTATTATCACCATTGGCTGCTGAGGATATCAGTTGGCCCGTAGCCGGATTAAAAATCAGACTCGAGATGCGGGCAATATCCGGTATTTCTGCACTGTAAATCGAGCTATGCGCCTGCCAGGTGTACAGCGGCTCAATCCGCGCCACGTTAGCAGCGGTGATAACCGTTCTGTTCGCCATCCGGTTCGCTAAATCAGGATCAGGCAACGGGGTCTGCGTGACGGTTGCAGTTGGTTGAGTCGGTACAAACGTGGCCGTCACACTCGGCGTGACGCTGGGTGTCGGTGAGGGTGTCTGTGCCGAAATCGCGGATGCAGTAAACAGCAGGAACACCAGCAAAAGCGTTAATAAAAATTGTAATCCAGCAGGCAACGGTCTTTTATGCATAATGCAATTCCTTTATCTGCTTATCGGACTATCGTTTGGATAGGTGGATGTTAGCGCGTTTGCAGCACCGCCAGCAATTCGTCCCCGTAATGCGACAAGCGCCACGGGCCGAGTCCCGGAATGCCCTGCATATCGTCCAGACTGCGCGGCGCCTGCTCGGCCAGTGTCCACAGCACATTTTTGGAGACGATCACATCCGACTCCACGCCGCGTTTCATAGCGCGTTCCTTGCGCCATTCGCGCAGAGCCGAATAGCGCTCCATCACGTCGGGTGTGGCTGCCTGTTTATGAACGGGTGGCTGCGGCACACGGCCTTTTAAGCCCTTCTGGATCATATCCAGCAGAACCCCACCATAACGGCGAATGACTAAGCGGCTCACACCTTTGACTTTCGCAAGATCGTTTTTATCAGCCGGGGCGGCTTTTGCCAGATCAATCAGCACAGCGTTCCCCAGGATTTTGAACGGAGGGCAGTTACGCTGCTGGGCGACATGCTCGCGCCATAGATATAACTCGCGCAGAATCGCCATCTGGCGGCGGGTCATATCGCGTGAACGACCCACGCGCCAGAAACCGTCCGGGTCAAACGAGGAATCGGCGGGCTGGATATAGCGCAGTTCGTCAAACGACTCTAACGCCTCTGGCAGACGGTCAGCCTCGACCAGCTTTTCATATAAGTAGTCGCGCAGATCCAGCAGATAGTGCGTGTCCATCTGCGCATACGTCAGGCTGTCACTGGGCAGCGGACGTTTGCCCCAGTTATCGCGCTGGTGGCTTTTATCCAGTTGGACGCCGAAAAATTCTTCCAGCAGATTCCCCAGGCCGATAAACGTGTGACCGCAGGTGCGGGCGGCGGTCATCGTGTCGAAGATATGGTTAATCTCGAACTGATAATCGCGCTTGATGCACATGATGTCATACTCGGCAGCATGAAAGATTTTCTCAATCGTGGGGTCGGCTAAAATCTCCCCCAGCGGACTCATATCGCTGATTTTCAACGGGTCGACAATGTAATCTGCGGTGCGGGTCGAAAGCTGAAACAGGCACACCTGCTCACGATAGGCGTACAGGCTGTTGGATTCGGTATCGACCGCAATCGCGGGTTCCTGGGCAAATTCGCGCGCCACTTGGCGCAGCGCATCGTTGGTTTGAATGTAAACTGCCGGGGGCAGCGAAGGCTGATTTTTCATTAATTTTCGAGCAATACATAAATATCGGAATAGGCTAAATATATCGGTATTGGGCCACTATGAGAAGTGTGAATTAAAAACGCGCCCCACCTCCCTGCCAATCGCCATTTTCCAGCGCAAATGGTATACGAAAGCAGGAGAAAAAGCTGTGCAAACCAATCCTTAAAAAGTCGGCCTGATTTTTGACAGCCCCATGCGTTTGTGATATATTTTACATGTGAAACTGGGAGCAGACTAAAAATTATAACCTGAAAGTATTTCATGATTCTTAATTGTAAACACAATTCAGTTTTGTGTTTCTTTCTCCAGTTCGCACAGACCAAACTCAAAAATCCAGAGTTATCATTCAGGAGGCAATCAGCCTATGGCTACAGCCAGTGCAGCTAAAGGCGCTTCATCTGCCAGAGGAGCGAAGCAAGACGCGGGTGCTGTTTCGGTTAGTGCACCCAGCCGTCGAGAATTTTTGTATTACATCTGGGGTGCATCCATGCTGATGCTGGGCGGTGAGCTTGGCGCGGGGGTCTTATGGTATGCTTTTCCACGCTTTAAGGAAGGTGAATTTGGTGGCACCTTCTCTGTCAACCCAACCGATCTGCCGCCCCAGGGCGAAGCACCCGTCGCCAAACCGGAAGGCCGTTTCTGGCTGTCCTATCCTGATGAAGGCTTTGTAGCCCTGTACGCAGTGTGTACACATCTGGGCTGCCTGCCAAGCTGGAACGACCAGAACTTCCGTTTCGAGTGCCCATGCCACGGTTCCAAATACCAGCTTGATGGCACGTATATCGAAGGCCCGGCACCACGCAGCCTGGATCGCTTCAAAACCACCATTTTCTTCAGCGACGGTACGACCGCAGAGTCGGACGCTATCGGTGATCCTATCCCGATTAATGGCCGCACGATTCAAGCGATCAATATTGATACCGGTACACGTTTGTTCCGGCCCGGTAAAGTCTAGAATATGGTGGGTAAGAAGATTTTGTTACGAGGAGAAATGTAATGTCCGTTCTTCCATTTCCGTCATTTCTCGATGATGTCAAGGAAAAGGGTCTGAAGAAGGCCGTTTTCGAAGGTGCCAACGAGACTGTGGAACGCATCACCGCCGGCATGAACATTCAGGATATTCGTGAGGCGCTGCGCGGGGAGAACCCCAGCCGCCGTCCGAATCCCCGCCTGACACCCCATGCAGACGGTTTTTGGCTGCATATGCGCCCCAGCTATTTCAATTCGGATATGACCGGTTTGTATCCGACTTTCCGACTGGGCTGGTTATCCACCTATTTTGTGTTCTTTGAAACCATCACCGGCATCATTCTGATGTTCTGGTACACCCCATCGCCGGAAATCGCCTATGGCGATATGTTGAGCATTCTCAACAATGTGCCGCTGGGTCAGTTCATGCGTGACATGCACCGTCTGGGTGCGGAAGCGATGGTTCTGATCGTGTTCTTACACATGCTCAGGACGTTCTATACTGGCAGTTATAAGAAACCGCGCCAGTTTACCTGGTTTACGGGTGTCATTCTGTTGATTCTCACCGGTTTCCTCAGCTTCACTGGCTACCTACTCCCGTGGGATCAGTTGGCGCTGTGGGCGGTCACCATTGGTGCGAGTATGGCCGAAGCCACGCCGATCATCGGCGAACAGGTCAACCTGCTGGTGCGCGGTGGCCCGGAAATGGGCGCGAATGGTCTGCTGCGTTTCTATATGGCGCATGTTCTGCTGCTGCCAGCGCTGCTGTTCGTGTTTACCGGCGTTCATTATTACAAAGTCATCATCCACGGTCATAGCCTGCCGCCACAGAAAGAAAACATCGGCGAAGATACGGCCAAGCGTGTGCCGCTGGATAAGCGTGTTTACTTTATCCCGGATGTCCTCACCAGTGAGCTGATGTGGCTGGGCGTGACGACCTTCATTATGGTCATGTTGTGTGTCTGGTTCTATCACGCACCGCTGGAAGCTCACGCTGACCCGCAGATTACCCCGCTGGGCACGACTGCCCCGTGGTACTTCCTGTGGATCCAGGGTGCGCTGAAACTGGGCGATAAGACCTTCTGGGGTGTGATCTACCCGACGATTATCCTCGGTTTCCTGATCGTGGTGCCCTATATTGATGTGACAGTGAGCCGTCGCTTTGCCAATCGCCGCTTCGCGTTCACAGTGTCATTCCTGCTGCTGTCGTTTGTCGTTGTGACCAGTTACATGGGTCTGCCAGAGTTCGGCGTGAAAACGTCTGCTGATGTTGAAATTATCCATGAGCTGACGTTTGAGCCTGCCCATAATCACATGGGTCTGCTGCTGCCAATCGAATACGATGAAATGGTGGTCGGCGCCTATACAACCCGTCAGATTGAGGCCGAAGCCGGTAACGGTGAAGAAGCTGTCGCCAGCTTTAATCAGGAACTGGAAGCGGGTGCTGGTGCAGAGCGTCTGAACACGACCCTGATCGTCGGACAGCATCTGGATGTGGGCAGCATTCGCTTTAACCCGGTTCCGGCAGATGCGGCTCATCTGCGTGAGGTGTTAGTCAAATTTGAGGAATTGCTCGAAGAAAATAACCTCGAACTTTATAATGCCTGGGGTGCGATTATCATCACCCAGAACCAGGAAAACCTGAAACGCATTGACGTGGTCATCGAGTGGGATGAAGTCGAGTTAGAAGGCGGCGATGCCGTGCTGGATAGCGCAGGCAACCCCATCGTCATTACAGATGAAAATGGTCAGCCGATCCGTCGTATCAGCACCAAGCACATCTTTATTAACGAGAACTCGGCCTACTTCGACTAGATAGGGATACAATGAATTTACAACGCTTGCTTATCGAGAGAATGGAAAACCGAATCCTCGTGGGAACCATCATGTTCCTGGGGATTATGGTACTGGTAGGATGGGTCGCCATCAACGAACAAGGGCGTATGCAAGCCTTCGTAGAACAGCAGTCCGGGCGATCCATCGAACGCGGTGCGGAGTTATTCGCTTCCAACTGTACGTCATGCCACGGTCCAGCTGGCCGGGGTATAACGGGAGTGGCACCCGCTCTGAATAACCCGTCACTGTTTGGCCACGACTTCTTTGAAGACATCGACGGTCAGATTATTGAACTGGAGTCCCTGCGCGCAGCTTACCCGCAGATGGAAGCTGATCTGGTCTCCGACACCAAGACGCTGGACGAAAAGTCAGAGATTGAGGCGGAATTAGTTGCTATCCGTGAAACCTATGGCGAAAATGTGGTCGAAGGGGTTGATGCAGCGCTCAATGACCTGCAAACGCAGCGTCAGTCTATGCTCACCCAGATGCAATCCGCCATTGATAAAGGTTATAATCCCGAAAACCCGGAACGCCTGAGCTATCTTGGCTGGAGCGGCACGTTACATTCCTTTGTCCAGACCACATTGATTTCGGGTCGTCCGGTCAGCGAAAGTTACTGGCCCAACCCGATGGCGGCGTGGTCACAGCGCGCTGGTGGCCCACTGCGTGATGATCAGATCGACAACATCACCAATTACATCATAAACTGGGATCATGACTGGACGATTGATGATCTGCTGGCTGTGAACCAATTCGCGATACGTCCGGGTGTTGGCGGCGGCGACTCAGATATTGAAGCCGTCGCTCCGGACATGGCTGATATGGCCGCTGATGAAATGGGTTCGGTCATTCAGGATGTGGTGATGCAGGTCGAAGCGATTGAAGCAGACGCAGCCAATGGTCAGGCACTCTATAACGGTGCGCTCGGTTGTGCGGGCTGCCACGGCAACGCCGCAGTTGCGCCACCCACCGAACTCACGTGGCCCGGTATCAACAGTGGTGATCGTCTAAGCGACCCGGCGCTGGCAGGCTACACGCCAGATCAATACCTGGTCGAAAGTATCTTGGCACCGAATGCTTATATCGTGCCGAGCTACCCGGCAGGGGTCATGCCGCAAAACTTTGGGCAGCGTCTGGATGCACAGGGTCTGGCGGACATCATCGCCTATCTGAAAAGCTACGAAGAATAGCATCCGGCAGCACGCTGTAAAACAGATTTAACGAGGCGGGTCTTGATGACCCGCCTTTCTGTTTCTATGTCCAGCCCTGCCTGTAATGCGGTACAATAAAGGCATATTTCGTTCTACTGACAAAGGAGATAATCATGCCCCAAAGACTTAAAAAACTGCTGCTGATCACCCTGCTGTGCGGCCTGTTACTGCTGCCGCTGACGGTCTACGCGGCCCAGGAAGAAACCACGCCGGAAGCCCCTGTCGCCGCTGAAACCACAGATGAGGAAGTACCCGAAGGCCCTATCGGCCTCAGTTCACTGGTGTTCCTGCTGGGTGCGATGGCGATTGTCACCGTCGGTGGTCTGAGTATCGCCCGTAACAACTTCAACGAAGAAACCAGCGCCGCCTGATTTACGTGCACGCTAACAAAATACCCCCTCGTCATAGTGGCATTCGTCACTTTATGATGTCACTATGACGTGATAAACCCATAAGAACGCTCAAAGCTGCTTGTGATTTACCTCACAAATCTGTATAATCAGCCTAATTGAATCGACAATCAACGCGTTGCCCGGATACGAGGAGTTTTAGTTAATATGGCTCAGGCAGCATGGGAAAAAACAGGAAACGCTGAAATCTTACTCCGCCGCAGTAATACGGGCGGACGGTGGAAATTCCTGGTCGGTGGCCTGCTTATTTTAGGCTCAATTGCTTATCTGATTGTCAGCGGTACGCTGACCAGCGCCCGTTTTTTTATTAGTGTAGACGAAGTGGTGAACAATCCGGCTTATGTCGGCCAGACGGTGCAGATTACCGGCGCGGTGCTGGGTGATACCATTGATTATGATGCCGACAATGGCACCATCCGCTTTACCATCGTCAGCATGCCGGAAGAATTTGATGATCTGGCGACGGCGCTGCATGAAGCCGTTAACAATCCCAATTCCACCCGTCTGGATATTGTGGTCGAAAATTCCGCCCTGCCCGATCTGCTGCAACATGAAGCGCAGGCTATTTTACCGGGCAAGATGAATGCGGATGGCAGCTTTTACGCGTCTGATCTGCTGCTGAAATGTCCCAGCCGCTTTGAAGAAGCTGCACCTGAGCAAGACCTGCCAGTCGACCATCCGGAGATTTAGCCATGCTGGCCGAAATAGGCTTAAGCGCACTGATTCTGGCTTTTATCGCCGCGATTTATGCTATCCCTAGCGCGATTTATGGCGGGCGTTATCACAAGGAAAACTGGGTTTACAGTGCGCGTAATGCCAGCCTGCTGACATTACCGCTGCTGCTGGTTTCGACTGGAGCGCTGCTGGTTGCACTGGTGACCGGTCAGTATCAGGTCAGCTATGTCTGGTCGGTCACTAATCCCACCACACCGCTGTTTTATCGCGTCACCGCGCTGTGGGGTTCGCAGGCCGGTTCGCTGTTGTTCTGGTCGCTGCTGATGAGCCTGTTTTCGGTCAGCGCCTTGATTATCAACTGGCGCAGTCATCGACGATTAATGCCGTGGGTCATCGCCTATACGATGGCGACTCTGGCATTCTTTTTAGGGCTGTCCCTGTTCCTCGAAAATCCATTTGCACGGTACTGGGTCACACCCGGGCTGGCTCCAACGGCCAATATTCCCAGTTATATCTTCATCCCTGAAAATGCCATTACACCCCAGGCTGATGTGCTGGCCCAGACCGCACGTGGCCTCAATCCGCTGCTGCGCCATTTCGGCATGATTATCCACCCGCCCATGCTCTATCTGGGTTTCGTGGGCTTTATTATACCGTTTGCCTTTGCGATGGCCGCGTTAGCCTCCGGTGATCTGAGCACGAACTGGATTAAGGCCACCCGTCGCTGGGTGCTGGTGGCATGGCTGTTCCTCAGCCTGGGTCTGATTCTCGGCGGACGCTGGGCGTATGATGTGCTGGGCTGGGGTGGTTACTGGGGTTGGGACCCGGTGGAAAATGCCGCTTTCCTGCCGTGGCTGATCGGCACGGCCTTCCTGCACAGTGTCATGATTCAGGAAAAGCGCGGGATGCTGAAAACGTGGAATATGTTCCTGGTGATCGGCACCTTTTCCGCGGTGATTTTCGGCACATTTGCCACCCGCAGCGGCCTGATCGAGAGCGTCCACAGCTTCGCCCGCAGCGAGATCGGTTTCCCGATGTTCTGGTTCTGGTTCATCATCACCTTTATTTCGGTGGGGTTGATTCTGTGGCGCTGGAATCGCGGTGAACTGCGCGACGAGCATCAGTTTGCCAATATCCTCAGCCGCGAATCGCTGTTTGTGCTGAACAATGTGATTTTCGTGGCGTTATTTGTGGTCATCTTCTGGGGCAGTTTCGGCGCGCCGATCATTTCTGATCTGTTCGCCGGCACCAATATCACGCTCGGCAGCGAATACTTCATGCAGGTGACTCCGCCCCTGTTCGCGGCGTTATATATCCTTATGGGCATAGCACCGCTATCCGCGTGGGGTGCGACTTCGCTGTCACGGTTGGGTCGGGCGCTGATAGTGCCGCTGGCGCTCACCGTAGGGCTGGTGGTGCTGATGTTCCTCACGGGTGTTCACGAGCCGCTGGCGTTAGTGGCCTACGGAATCGTCAGCATGGCCGGGTTTGTCGCCATTTATGAGATTTATCGGGGCGCTGCTGCACGGCATCGCGGCCTGGGTGAGAATTGGTTGACGGCAGTCACCGCGCTTTTCGGACGCAATCGGCGCCGTTATGGGGGCTATATCGTCCATCTTGGCGTGACCGTCATCGGCATCGGTGTGATCGGCAGCACCTTGTTCCAGCAGCAGACACAGCAGCGCATCAGCCTGGGTGAAACCATCACATTGGGTGATTATCAACTGCGCTATGATGATTTTGAAGAAGGACTGGCGGCTGATGGACGTTATATCCAGCGGGCGTATACCACACTTTTCCGTGATGGGCAGGAAATCAGCCAGATTCAGCCGCGCATTGATGTCTACACCAACCCTGACCCGTCGCAAAATCAGTCGATGACCATTGCCGGGGCGCACAGCACACTGGAAAACGACTTTTACGTGCTGCTGGTCGGCTGGGATGCTGTCAGCCATCAGACCGCGACTTTCCGCGTGTACATCAACCCGCTGATTAATCTGGTGTGGTGGGGCGGACTCATCCTCATGCTGGGGACGTTTATCGCCGCATGGCCGACGGAAACCCTGCCAGAGCGCGTGCGTCAGCGGGTAGCCCATGACCAGCCTATCGGAGCAACCGCCTGATGAAACGCCAGCATTTGCGTATTTTAGGCGTAGCCATCATGGCTGTGCTGGGATTCAGTCTGGTGCTGCCGCTGGTTGCACAGGATAATGCACCTGTCGTCACCGATGATGCGGTTAACGAGATTGCCAGCGGCTTATACTGTCCAGTATGCGAGAATATCCCGCTGGATGTCTGCCCGACACAGGCATGTATCGACTGGCGCGAAGACATCCGTGATCAACTGGAAGCCGGCAGCACGCGCCAGCAGATTGTCGATAACTTCGTGGCGCGTTATGGTGAACGGGTGGTCGGCACACCGCAGGATCCGATGCTGCGCGCCCTGTCGCTGATTACCCCGTGGGTGATTGGCCTGATCGCGCTTTTAATCGGTATCAACACTTTCTGGCGCTGGCGCGGCCAACCTCAAACCGGCCCCAGTGAAAATGCCAACCCACAAAACCCGGATCTCTCGGATGATTATTATCGCCAACGGTTGGAAATTGATTTAAAGGAACGGCGTTAAACAGCCTATGACTGATGTAAATTTTCCCTTCGATGAAGCACCCGTTCAGCCGGCACGATCTGGCCTGAGCCTGGGGTCGATTGTCCTGCTGACCGGCGTGGTGCTGACCGCGATTGTCTTTGCCTTTGCACTGGCGCAAAAAAATCAGGAGCAACCCAGCAGCGGACCTGCTCCGTTATTTGAGTTAACCACCTATGACGGGCAGACTATTAAGCTGGCTGATCTGCGCGGTAAAGTGGTCGTGGTCAACTTCTGGGCCAGCTGGTGTGGTCCATGCCGCGACGAAGCGGCAGAATTGCAAAACACGTGGCAGCGCTATCAGGATCAGGATGTGGTCATGCTGGGCATCGCCTACACTGATACTGATGCGAAAGCACGTGCCTATATCGAGGAATTCAGCGTGACCTACCCCAATGCGCCTGATACCGGCACACTGGTTTCGGATCGCTATAATATTCAGGGCGTGCCGGAAACCTTCATCATTGATCAGGAAGGCAATGTCGCCAGGTTCTTCATCAGCCAGGTCAATGAGCAGATACTCAGCACCGAAATTGATCGTCTGTTGAGTGAGGGAGCTTAAAGATGAATATCACGATGGCTTTTATAGTCATGCTAGCACTGATGCTATGGGCGCTTTTCGGGCCCACTATCAGTATCGTACTCATTTTCATGCTGCTGGCCCTTGTAATCTAATGATCCGGGGCCAGCGACAGAAATTAAAACAACTCATGCGTGAGGGTAACTAAGTGAGCATTGAAGGGCTGATTATCTCCGTCATTCTGTTGACGATTACGCTGCTGCTGGTGGTGTTTCCACTGTTCCAGCGCGAAAATGCCTTCACGGCAGATGAAGCCCTGCTGCAAAAACAACGCGAACGTCTGCTGGTGTATTACGAGCGGGTGCTGACCAATATCCGCGACCTGGACGAAGATCATGCGACGGGCAAAATGCCCGATGACGACTACGCGTATGAACGTGAAGACTGGGTTCAGCGCGGCATTCAGGTCTTACGGGCGCTGGATACCCTGCACGATGAAACATTGATTACCGTCGCTGTGGTGGATGACGCGGCGGTTGATGAAGCCATTGACCACGCGATTGAAGATGCGATCCAGACACGGCGCCAAAATTTTGAGCAGAAGGCCCACCAGCAAGGACAATAATTTTTTATGCGCCCCGCATATATTCTGGCAAACCGATCACCTGTAGGGATGTGGCGTGTCACATCCCTGCATTTATTTTGTGCGCTGCTCATCACGGTGCTGGTCGGCTGTGAAGGGCTGGCCGGTGAGCCGGAAATCGTGGCGACCATCCCCCCGGCAACGGCAGCACC
>JBBSQD010000182.1:0-12439 GCA_038258185.1 Aggregatilineales bacterium
AATTATACGACTTCCACCGCTGGCGCACTGGCGCTCACCGCATTATCCACATGTTCCTGAAGGAAACGCTTCACCACATGCGCCGGAATGGCGACACCCACTTCCGGGCCATTCATCATCGTGTTAACACCGACTAAACGCCCCTGTGCATCAAACAGTGGCCCGCCGGAATGACCGGGGTGCAGATGCAGATTCACCGCAATCCAGTCCTGGCCGTTACGAAATTCCATTTCGCCCAGTCGCCGCCCCATGCTGATAATTACGCCGCCAGTCACCGCGTTGAGAATGCCCCACGGGTGCCCCATCGACATGACCCATTGACCCGCTCTGAGTGCCTCTGATTCACCGGTAGCGATCACCGGTAAATCACGCGCGTTGATTTTGATCGCTGCCAGGTCAAGATCGGGATTCGACGCGATCACCTGCGCCGGGTAGTTTTGCCCATCGGCCATACTGACGGTCAGGCTGTCGGTTCCCTCAACGACATGGGCGTTGGTCACAATCAGGCCATCACTGCGCCAGATTGTCCCTGCACCAGCGCCACCCCGCCCATTGAGGATCTGTACCAGGCTGCGGCGTACAGTCTGTACTACCTCAGCCATGTCATCATTGAGCTGTTGCAGGATAGTTGCCATTATTCACGCTCGCCTACGGTAACCTGTACATCGCGGACTTCGCCGCCACGGACGATTTTCAAGGTCACTTCCTCACCGACTTTGTCATCACTCAAGGCTAGCAGCAGTTCGTCAATCACCTGGACAGCTTCACCATCCAGCGCCACCAGAATATCGCCTTGCAGCAAACCGCTGCTCTCGGCGGGGCTGTCTGCTTCGACCGAAACCAGCATCAGGCCGATTTCCTGTTGCATCTGCTCGCTCAGGGCTGGAGCCAACCGTACCGGTTGTGCGCCAATCCCCAGATAACCGCGCCGGACTTTACCGTGTGACAGCAGCGATTCCACAACCGTGCGAATAGTGCTGGTCGGCACCGTCAGGCTGCTGCCACGCGATAAGCCGGAGGTGTTCATGCCGCGCACGAAACCACCTGCATCCACTAGGGGCCCACCGGAGAAACCGGGATACATGACGACATCAGTCTGAATCAGCGGGGACATGCGCCGATGCGAGCGCTTGCGTTTGCCGCTGCTGCTACCTTCTTCATGCAGCATGCTCACGACACCCAGCGTCGCCTGCACATCTTCACCCGGACGACCCAGCGCCAGCACCAGATGCCCGATTTTCAGATCATCACTGTCCGACCAGTTCGGCGGGGTGAGGTCAGCTTCGACACGCAGCACCGCCAGATCGGTATTCGGGTCACGCCCAACGAGAGTCGCCGGGGCCGTGACGCCGCCCTTGAGGCCAATCGTGATATTTTCGTTGCGCTCAATCACATGATGTGACGTGACGATAATGCCATCACTCGACCACACAATACCCGTGCCTGCTAAACGTCGACGTCCTTCTACCCGTACAATACCGGGGCTGGTATTTTCAACGGTTCCAGCCAACGCATCCGATAAACTCTGCAATACATCAGACATGATTTGCTCCTGTAATTTAGTCATGCTCTATTTATCGCATACATCGGGGGTGCGACACATCCATCCTTCGGTGAGGCTGCACCTGGAAAAATGGGTAGGATGGGATGATTTAAGGGGAGTGAAACAGGGCGCACGACTGTACGCCCTGTGCTGAAGTTTTATTTCAGGCGGTAAGCTGCCGCAGATTATTCAGGCTGATGGCGATACTTTCCATCTGGGGCATGTCATAGGCTTCCTGTTCTACCACAAACCATTCCACCGGGAACGCTTGGGCGGTGCGGATAATGCCAGCACTGTCTAACGCCCCCGCGCCGACTTCGGTATCATGCCAGTCGATACGGTCTTTCATGTCTTTCATGTGGATGTAGGGGCAGCGATCCCCATTTTTCTGGATAAATTCAATCGCGCTGACTCCGGCTTTTTCAACCCAATACACATCCGGCTCCCAACCGACCAGAGTCGGGTCGGTTTCTTCGATCAGGATATCCATGCCAGTTTTGCCGTTGTACTGCACAAATTCATGGCCGTGCAGATGATACAGAAATTTCATCCCAGCCGTTTTGCAGGCCGCCCCGGCACGATTAAACAGCGCGGCAATATCATGAAATGTTTGTTCACTTTCCACCTTAAAGCCGGGGCAGATCACCGCCGGACAGTCGATATCACTGGCGTAGGCAATCGCGCTGTCCAGATCTTCGCGCAAAATCTGCACCCCAACGTGTGCCCCGCAGGTCAGCAGATTGATTTCGTTCAGCAATGCTTTGAGATCACCGGCTTCCGTGCCGAAATAGCCTGCGAATTCCACGCCGTCATAACCAATTTCAGCCACGCGCCGCAGCGTGCCAAAAAAATCACGCTGGGTTTCTTCTTTAATCGAATACAATTGCAGCCCAATCTGGGACATGTGGTGCATCTCCTTCAATAAAACTTGTGCGAAAAAGTTTAACTTTACTGAATTACCAGCGATATTCCGATTTCTTGAAGTCGATCATCTTACCGGTGTAATAAGGCACAATCGCCTGTTCCGGCTCAGACACTTCGTCAATGCGCGCCAGGTCATCAGCCGTGATCTCAACATCCAGCGCACCCATATTATCCAGAAACTGCTCCATCGTGCGCGGCCCGATAATCGGGGCGGTGACACCCGGTTGCTGGGCAACCCAGGCCAGCGCGATCTGGCTGGGCGTGCAGTCTTTTTCCTGCGCCAGCGCTTCGATCACATCCAGCACGGAGTAAGCCATCTCACTGAAATGCTTTTTGGCGCGATCAGCAAATGCTCCGGTATTAGCCGACTCACTGGCGAAACGCGATTCACCGGGTAAATCCTGGCCGCGCCTGTATTTGCCGGTCAGGAAGCCACGTGCCAGCGGTGACCACGGAATCACTGCGATGCCATAAGTCTGCGCCATTGGTAGCAGTTCGCGCTCGACACTGCGATCCAGCAGGTGATAGGGTGGTTGCTCGGACACGAAGCGATTCAGCCCCAGTTCCTTCGCCACCCACAGCGATTCGACGACACCCCATGCCGTAAAGGTGCTGGTGCCGATGTAGCGCACTTTCCCGGCGCGGATCAGATCGTCCAGCGCGCGCAGGGTTTCATCAATCGGCATGTCGGACTGTGGTCTGTGCATCTGATACAGATCGATATGATCGGTCTGCAAACGGCGCAGCGAATCTTCACACGCCTGGATCAGGTGCAGGCGGTTGTTGCCTGCCGCCAGAAGATTATCGTCATCCATCCGCCCGTGAGCTTTTGTCGCCAGGAAAATTTCGTTGCGCTTGCCATTGCGTTTCAGCGCCTTGCCGACGACTTCCTCACTTTTGCCCCGGCTGTAGACATTAGCCGTATCCAGAAAATTGATGCCGTTTTCCAGCGCACGGTCAATGATATCCATGCCTTCATCGTCCGGCGTTTTGCCACCGAACATCATACAACCCAGGCATAACTTGCTGACCGGTACGCCTGTTCGTCCAAAATTGCGGTATTCCATGCGGTTTCTCCCTATATGGTTAAGATCCGTTCTGGTTTCCTGAACATACCCCATTTGAGGGGATGTGCTTAGAGCCAATCATCAGGCTAAACGAATGGAGCGCACTGCTGTGCGCTCCATAATCAATCATCTTACAAAAGCTTTTAAACCACCGCCTCGGCTTTGAGATCGAGCCAGTCCATCTCAGCCGGTGAGAGTTTGACCTCTGCCGCTGCGATATTCAGGCGGATTTCTTCCGGTGTACGTGGTGCCAGTAGCCCGTAAATATTTAATGGCTGGTTCAGCACAAAGGCAATCGCAATCTGCGCGACCGTTAAATTCTTTTCGTCGGCTAATTGCTGCGCACGATCCAGCCGTTGGAAATTCTCCTCAGAGCAATAAGAGTCCACGACGATCTTATCGAAATACGCGTCAAAGCTGTCCAGATTATCGCGGTTAAACCGGCCAGAGAAAAACCCACCGGCCATGCTCGACCATGTCAGCAGGGGCATCTGGTTGGCCTGATACCATTCGCGGGCACTTTCACGTTCTGGCCCACTGATGGTCACACAGTCCGGCCACGGTTCTTTGACCTGATCGGCCAGACTGAAATTGGGGCTGCTGGCGACGAACGGAGTCAGGCCGTGCTTGTCAGCGTATTCCTGCGCTTCAATCAAACGCTCGACTGACCAGTTCGAACCGCCAAAGGCATCAATGCGTCCGGCGGCTTTTTGCTCGTTCAACACCTCGATAATCGGCCCCACGGGTTGGCTGGGGTCATCACGGTGCAGCACATACAGGTCGATCTTGTCGGTGCCAAAGCGTGCCAGTGAGTCGTGAATATCAGCGGTAATATCAAACGGAGTTACGCGTTTGCGGTCTGAATTGTGATGTGCGCCTTTACCCAGAATCACAATCTGATCACGCACACCGCGCTCATTAAACCATTGCCCAACCGTACGCTCATTATCACCACTACCATAGACATGGGCTGTATCAAAGGTGTTGATACCACTTTCCAGCACGGCATCCAGCAGCGCAAATGACGCTTCCAGTTCTTTGCTATTCGCCATAATTGTGCCGTGAATAATCCGTGAAACCGGCTTGCTCACACCGGGGATATTGCTATACTGAACCATATTGTTAAGCCTCCATCGGATAAGTCAGGCCCCATTGGGCGCGAATTTCATCAAGGTTCTGAATGATCGCCAGCGTTTCGTCCAGCGGGATCACATCGCTTTCCAGCTTACCCGCCCGCATGTAATTGGCGACTGCCATCGCTTCATAATTGTAACCGTTGCCTTTGATCGGCATTTCAATTTCGCTGGTTTCCTTGCCGTACACCTCCAGGCGCATTTTAGTTGGCTGCCACCACGGCGAATGAATGGTGATGCGACCCTCGGTGCCATTAATCACCGCAACATGCGGCGTGTTGGTGCGGACTGCGGTGGATAAAACCGCAATCTGTCCACCCTCATACGTGAACAGCATGGCAGATTGTTCATCCACGCCTGTTTTGCCCAGGTCCGCCGCGCTGACAATGCTGCTCGGCTTGCCCAGCACCATCCATGCGAGCGATATTGGGTAAATGCCCACATCCAGCAGGGCGCCGCCGCCCAGTTCTGGTTTGAATAGCCGACCCTCCTCGTTGAAGCTGGTACGGAAACCGAAATCCGCCTGAAGCATGCGCACGTCACCGATGACACCCTGCGCCAGCAGTTCACGGACTTTGACCATCAGCGGGAAAAAGCGTGTCCACATGGCTTCCATCAGGAAGACTTTTTTCTCACGCGCAGTCTGGATCATCTTTTCGGCCTGTTTCGCATTAATCGCGAAGGGCTTCTCGCACAATACAGCCTTGCGGTGATTCAGGCACAGGATGGTGTTTTCCATGTGATAAGTGTGCGGCGTGGAGATATACACCGCATCGACATCAGCATCGCTGGCTAACGCTTCGTAGGTGGGGTAACGGCGCGGTACATCGAACATATCGCCGAACACATCTGCCGATTCCTGGCTGCGTGACCCCACCGCGATCAGTTCCGCATCGCTGACAGCCTGTAGCCCGCGTGCGAACTGCTTGGCGATATTTCCTGTGCCGATAATGCCCCAACGTAATTTTTCAGCCATAAGCCTTTTCCCTTAGCATTTTATAAATAAAAGGCGAGTATAACGCGGCCTGACTTATCGCGCATTGACCACTTCAGGCCAGCACCAGATCACATTTCCCGTACCCAACCTTAAATTCTCACCTCGACAGATAACCGCTGTGAACTATAATAGACTATTACGACCTTTTAAAAAAAGTGTAAATGATGCCGGTTTCTGTAAATCTCCGTTTGTTGGGCTGGTTCAATTTTTGGATGGATTTTCGCCCCTATGCCCCCATCGCTATTCTGTATTATGCACAGGTGTCCGGCTCGTATGCGCTGGGCATGAGTGTCTTCTCGGTAGCGATGCTGGCGCAGTCATTTTTTGAAGTGCCTACTGGCGTCTACTCCGACATGATTGGCCGGAAAAAGACGGTGGTGTATGGGGCAGTGGCCGGGGTATTCGCGCTGGTCTTCTATGCCATCGGCGGAACCTATCTGGCGCTGATTACGGGGGCGATTTTCGAAGGGCTGGCGCGAGCATTTTACAGCGGCAACAATGACGCGTTGCTCTATGACACGCTGGCGGAAATGAATCAACGGGAGGCGTTTCAGGAATACCTGGGCAAAACGTCTTCGATGTATCAGTTTGCGCTGGCTATTTCCGCGGTCATCGGAAGCCTGATCGCGTCGTTTTCGTTTGAACTGACCATGTGGATTTCGGTGATTCCGCCTGTGTTGGCGCTGTTATTGAGTCTGCGCATGGTCGAGCCACAGGCCTATCTGAAACAGGACGCCAATCCGTTCGCGCATCTCTCCACCGCGTTGCGCAATTTCCGCCAGAACCCCCGGCTGCGCATCTTGAGTATTGCCAATATTCTGAGCTACGCTCTTGGCGAATCCGCGTGGTTATTCCGGTCAGCATTTGTCGCGACCTTATGGCCCATCTGGGCGCTGGGTCTTGCACAGATGATCGGCAATATTACCGCGGCGGCCAGCTTCTACTTTTCAGGGCGCATCATCCGCCGTTTTGGCGAATTTCGATTGCTGGTGGGGGGTATGTCCATCAGTGAGGCGGTCAATCTGTTTGGCTTACTGGTGCCGACTGTGCTGTCACCCGCGCTGATGTCACTCAATTCGGTTTTCTTCGGGGTAAATGTCGTCGCCCGTAACAGCCTCACCCAGCAGGAATTCAGCGATGAGCAGCGTGCGACGATGGGCTCGTTTAACAGTCTGGCCGGAGCGCTGTTGTTCTCGATATTATCGTTTTTGCTGGGTGCTTTGGCGGATCGCATCGGCGTGACTCCGGCGCTGGTGGTGGCGGTCTTGTTCGGCCTGATTCCGATGGCATTGTATTTCCAGGTGCTTCGTCCACGTAAGACAGCCGATCGCCCTGTTACACTGACCGAAACCCCCTGAGACGTTATCTAAACAAAAACGCCCCGGTCAATCCGGGGCGTTTTAAGTTTGATATGGGGTGACTATTGAGCGGACTAATCCGCTCCGGCGGGTGATGGCACCAGCGTATCCCCATAGGGGTTATACTTCTGTTCCTGCTCTTCGCGGAACTGCTTGGTATACAGGCGATAGTAATGCCCGCGTTTCTGCATCAGTTCGCTATGGCTGCCCATCTCATCAATCGCGCCATCTTTCAGCACGATAATGCGATCTGCACGTTTGATGGTCGACAGACGATGCGCGATCACAAAGCTGGTCGAGCGTTTCATCAGCTCTTCCATACCCTTCTGAATCAGCGCTTCGGTCAATGTGTCGACAGAACTAGTCGCTTCGTCCATGATGAAGATTTCCGGCTGCGCCAGCACCGCGCGCGCCAGACTGATCAACTGCTTCTGGCCGACGGAGAGCATATTACCGCCTTCACCGACCTGCGCATCATAACCGTTTTCCAGCGTCATGATAAACTCATGCGCTCCGGCCAGCTTGGCAGCATCTTCAATCTCGGCATCGGTCGCATCCAGCCGACCATAGCGCATGTTTTCGCGGATCGTGCCGGAGAACAGATGCGGCGTTTGCAGCACCATACCAATGCGCGACTGAATGCCGTGCAGCGTAAAGTCCATATAATCGCGGCCACCAATGCGGATCTCGCCTGCTTTTGGCTCGTAGAAGCGGCAGATCAGATTCACAATCGTGGATTTACCGGCTCCGGTTGGCCCCACCAGCGCGATATTCTCACCCGCTTTGACCGTCAGCGAAAGATTCCGCAGCACCGGTTTATCGGCTTCGTAGTAAAACTCGACATGATCGAACTCGATATCACCCGACAGCGTACCGGGGTCATACGCATTTTCACGGTCAAACACATCTGGTTCCGCGTCGATCAGCGAGAAGGTGCGCTCTGCTGAGGCAATTGCCTGCTGCATCGAAGCGTATACCCGCGCAATGTCCTGAATCGGCCACAACATGAAGGTCACGTAGGCGATAAACGCCTGAATGCCACCGATGGTCATCGTGCCGGCATTGGTCTGAATACCGCCATTGACGATAATCATGCCCAGCGCGATGGCGCTGATTAACTGCACAGCCGGTAAGAACAGGGCGGACAGCCACGCGGCGCGATACGACGCGTTATACATATCCTGTGTCAGCACACCAAATTCTTCCAGATTCTTGTCTTCACGTCCCAGCGCTTTGATCACGCGAACACCGGTAATGTTCTCGTTGAACTGTCCGGTAATTTTCGAGTTGATTTTACGCGCTTCACGATACTGGATGATAATCCGCTGCTTGAACCAGAACGCGACCACCACCAGAACCGGAATGAGCGCGAACACGATCAGCGCCAACTGCCAGTTAATCGTCATCATGAAAATGAGCGAAATGACAATATTCATGATCGCCCATGTGACGTCCAGCATACCCCATGTGACCAGCTCTGCGATGCGCTCGGTATCCGATGTGAGCCGCGACATAATCCAGCCCACCGGAGTCCGGTCAAAGTAGGAGAAGGACAGCTCCTGCAAGTGGTTGAACAGCTTCTTGCGCAGTTCATACTGCACCCGATGCCCCAGCACCCCCGCCAGATAGATGAAGGTGAAGACCATCGCGGCAAACAGCACGACAATCACGCCGTAAATCGTGATGATTTCACGCAGTGCTTCGCCATTTTGCGGGATAATCGCCTCGTCGATGATGCGCTTGGTCAGCAGCGTAAAATACGACTCCAGAAACGAGACAATCCCGATAGCCGCCATAAACCCGGCGACAAACCGCCAGTGGGGTTTCACCAGACCAAGGATACGGGCCAGAGTGTGCCCGTTGAATTCACTGTTAAAATCTTCTTCTTCGAAATATGTATCAGACACTGGCTATTTCCTTTTCCAGCTCGTCTTCTATGCGCGCCTGGACATCGTAAACCTGTCGGTAAATGCCCGGTTCCATCACTAGTTGGTCATGGGTGCCACGTTGAACGATGCGGCCTTTATCCATCACCAGAATCAAGTCTGCATTCATCAGACTTTGAATACGATGCGCAATGATGAAAGTCGTTCGGTTCTGCATCAGATTACGCAGCGCCGTGCGAATTTCCGCCTCAGTCTCGGTATCCACCGACGAGGTGGAGTCATCAAGAACAAGAATGCGCGGATTTTTCAGAAGTGTCCGCGCCAGGGCAACACGCTGTTTCTGCCCACCGGACAGAGTCACACCGCGTTCACCCACCATCGTTTGATAACCTTTCGGGAAGGTCAGGATCACCTCATGCACTGCCGCCGCCCGTGCCGCTGCCTCAACCTCAGCATCAGTCACTTCGCGCTGAAGCCCGTAGGTGATATTTTCACGAATGCTGCGCGAAAACAGGAACGGTTCCTGCTCGATTTTACCAATCTGCTGGCGCAGATAACGCCGCGAATAAGCCGTTAATTCCTGTCCGTCCAACTGGATGCTGCCTGCTGTATAGTCATAGAAACGGGGCAGCAGGTTGACCAGTGAGGTCTTGCCAGAACCGGTCGAACCCAGCAAAGCGACGGACTGACCCCCTTCACACTGGAAGCTGATATTATGCAGGACATCTTCGCCATCTTCGTACTGGAAACTGACATTATCAAAGACCACTTCGCCGCGCAGATCGGTTTGCGGATGCAGCCCATCATCCAGCGGTTCGCGATTTTCACGGATAATATCCGTTACACGTCCATACGATACCAGGCCGGTGGAGGTCTGGACGATTAAACGCCCCAACTCACGCATCGGCCAGATAATCCGGTTGACCATACCCGAATAAGCGATGAACACACCGACTGAAATCGTGCCGTCAATCGCCATCAATGCGGCGATAGTCAGGCCGGCGATGTTCTGGATAAAGCCAATCGTGTCGGATACCGGCCAGTAGTAGGACATCATCCGCAGCATGTTACGCCCCAGAGTAAAACGTTTGTAGTTTTCCTGGTCGAATTTGTCCATCTCATAACCTTGACGTGCAAACGCCTTCACCACACGCACGCCGGATAAATTCTCCTGCAACGTGGTCGATAGAATGGCGTCCTGTACCTGAAATTCCTCGTAAACCTTCTCAATCTTTTTGAAAAAGAAGAACGACATGGCAATCATAATTGGGATTGCAATCACCGACAGGAACGCAAGCTGCGCATTCAACGCCACCAGCACGGTAAAGTTGATGATAAACATGGTGACAATACGCCCGATGCCAATCGCCTGTTCGGCATACACGCGCCGGATGGCTTCCACATCTGATGTTGAGCGCTGGATTAATTCACCCGTTGCCATTTTGTCGTGATAGTGAAAGTTCAGCCTCTGCTCATGGTCAAACACATAATTGCGTAACCGCAGCGCGACCCCTTCACCGGTTTGCGCGGCCAGCTTGCCACTCTGGAAGGTGAAGAAGCCTTCCAGCAGGGCCAGCACCACAAAAGCGAGCGCTATAAGCAGGAAACTTTCTACGCTTGCATTCTGCGCGACCAGAAACTGATCGACAAAATAGGCCAGCAGCAGGAAGGTTGTCGTCTTAGCCGCTGTGGCCAGGGCCAGCGTAGCAAGCGCCCCGGTATATTTGAGACGGAAGCCTGTAAGCATGAGCCACAAGCCACGTAGTCGATTTTCGGAAATATTGTTTTTTAGATCATAGGTATCTGTAGACTGCAAGGAAAAACCTCCCCTGTATGCAGTGCCTGGGCCGGGGTTTCGCCAGGCGCAAGCATCATTATACTCTGATACTGAGTACGGACTATAGACCCAATTTGTTTATTTAACGATAGTCAATACTATTATCTACAGTTTTTAATGGTTTTCAAGGGGTCAAAAAGGATAAATTATTGTTTTTGGCTAAGCTGAATTGGTTCTACATGATCAATTAATGGTTCGTGGCTGGTCTGTCAGGCATTCTGGCGCAAATAAATGATCTGTCCGGCAGAACATATTTTCCTGCCGGACAGCTATCAGGCCTGATAATTGTGGCGAATCGTGGGGATCAGATAATCGAAAAAAGCCTTATTCACATCATATTCAGGCGACCAACCCCAGTCACGCTGAGCGGCGCTGTCGTCAATATCGGCGGGCCAGCTATCGACGATGCTCTGTCGTCCGCTGCTCGGTTCATAGCTGATCTGCGCCTGCGGGAAGGCCTGCTTCACAATACCCTCGACCTCTGCCGCAGACAGGCTGAAACTGCTGACATTATACACAGCCTGGGTCAACTGCTCACGCGGCGCATTTGCCAGCGACAACAACGCTTTGATGGCGTCCGGCATGGCCATAAACGGAATGCGCGTATCGGGGCGCACAAACGCGGCGTAAGGTTCACCTTTGGCTGCGGCGTGCAGCATCTCCGGTGCATAATCACTGGTGCCGCCGCTGGGCATCGTCAGCGCACTGATGAGGCCGGGGAAACGCACACTCCGAAAATCGACCCCGTACGGCTCTGGCTCGGCGGCCAACTGCCGATAGTGTGAGGTGTAATACCGCCCCAGATGTTCGCAGTACAGCTTGTTGCAACCATACATCGTGGTGGGCATGGTGTACTGATCTTCCCTGACCGGCGCAAGCTGTGCTTTGGTGTCCAGATCAGGTACACCATACACGGCAATCGAACTGGGGAAAATAAACTTGACCGGTTCAGCTCGCCAGCGTGCTTGTTCCACCGCCAGTTGCAGCAGATTGACCGTACCCTGCACATTGACGCGATGCGCCGCGGTCGGGCGAAATTCGGAATGCGTGGACAGCAGCGCAGCGAGATGATAAATCGTATCAATCTCGTATTCACTCATCAGCGTATCCAGCAGCGATTCGTCCAGAATATCGCCGACAATCGTACTATCGACCAGCGGTGCCATCTTTTCATCCAGGCCGCGAATATCCAGCACCACCACAGCGGGTGCATCCGGCGTAGCATGCAGTTGACGGATTAAACCATGTCCCACTTCGCCATTCGCGCCAGTTATCAAAATCACTTTTTGCCGCATAGAAACCTCATTTTGGTAATAGATCAATCAATTAAGAATCGCCGTGATCTCATGATCACCTCATCCTCTCTTTATTACTCATCTCCATTTATTTGGAGAGGGGTCAGGAGGTGAGGTTGAAAATCGACTGCACACGCTGAGCGACCACCATGCCCAATTTCTGATGGACTTCCGCTGAGTAATGAATCCCGTCCACCTCACTGACCTCAATCACTCCACCGGCATTCAGAAATTCACACTGATAAATTTTAGCAATCTGCCGATAGTAATCCGCCATCAGCGCTGACTTCGCCGCCGCGCCTTCGAACATATCCTCCAGCGGGCCAATTTCGCTCACGGGCGGCGGACAGATGAGCAGCATTTTCGGCGCGGACTGCTCTGGGCCACAGGCACTTTGCA
>JBBSQD010000183.1:0-12418 GCA_038258185.1 Aggregatilineales bacterium
ATCTGGGTGATTTAGAGGGTGCGCTGGAAGACTACAATCAGGCATTACGGCTTAATCCTCGCAATGGTAACGTCTATGTGAATCGCGGGATGCTGTACACTAATCAGGGTGATTACATCGAGGCGCTGGCCGATTACAATCAGGCAATTTACTACGACTCTAAAAATCCTACGGCCTTTAACAATCGCGCACTGGTGAGCCGATCACTCGGCAATTTAAGCGGTGCGATCAGCGACTACACCCGCTCCATCCAGCTTGATCCCCAAAATCCCACATCATACAATAATCGCGGTAACGCTCATGCTGATAACGGCCATCTGGATCGAGCCATTGCCGATTACACCACTGCGCTGCGGCTCAACCCACGCTATGCCAATGCCTATGATAATCGGGGCGTGGCCCGCGCTGAGGCAGGAGACTTCCAAAACGCCATTCAGGATCATACCCATGCATTAGAACTGGGCCAGCAAAATGCCGTTGCCTACAGCAATCGCGGTGTGGCCCGCGCGAAATTTGGTGATCTGCCGGGCGCGATTGCCGATTTTGACCAGACATTAGCCCTTGATCCCTGTAACGTCACGGCCTTCAGCAACCGGGGAAAAGCGCGTAAAGATCAGAATGATCTGACCGGCGCGTTGGCTGATTTTGCTCAGGCGCTCACGCTTGACCCGGCCTACAGCATCGCTTACATCAATCGCGGTATGGCGTATTATTTGCTAGGCGACTTAAACGCTGCGCTGGATGATTTTAATATGGCCAACAATCTTAACGAGCAGGCAGTCACACAGCATAAAAGCCTCTATTCCGGCCTGCGCCAAACCGATGATGATCTGCTGGACTTTCATGCCGTGCAGCGTCCCGCGCAGCCGTTTGCGCTGGCGGGATTGGCACTGGCTAACCAGGCACTCGGACGCGTGGACGAAGCCTGCCGTTTCTGGAAGATGCTTATCGCGCTGGATCATAACTTTGGGGATGTCAGTTGGGTACAGGCGAAACTGGGCTGGACTGACCCGCTGGCCGAAGAAGCGCGTAAGCTCATCGCAATTCTGTAGCATCAGCCTGGACATTAAAATCAAGACGCGGCCTGCAAAGCCGTGTCTTTTTATTTTCTAACCCAGCCTGCATTGACCCGATTTGCAACTCCCCTGACAATCAGAAAAAGCCTTCACACATCAAGGACTGACTATGGACGAATTTGATATTCGCAACATAATCCCCATTATCGCGATCATCGGTTTAATCCTGTTTTCATGGCTCTACAACCGACAACTTAATGCCGCATATAAGCTTACTCAGAACCATGATTATGCTGGAGCGCTGAAGATTTATAATCGCGCACTGTGGATTACACCGCGCAACCTCACAGTCGTTGTAGCCCGCGCCTATCTGCATGGTTTAATGGGAAAGTTTGACGATGCCCAGCGCGAATTCCAACGGGCGATTCAGCGTGATCCCAAACAGGATAATTCCTATTATTGGTACGGCGAATTTTATGTCTACATGCTCAATGATTTCGTGGCAGCGCGCAAACAGTTTTTAGAAACCCTGCGCGTTAATCCAATGCATGAAAAAGCGCGTCAACGGCTGGGGCACATTGCTGTACAGAGCAAACAAAACATTGCTGAAGCTGTCGAAGAGCTTACGCCAGCAATTGAGGAAATCAAACTACAGCTTGAAAAACACGATCACTTCAGCCCATATCTGCGCAGTACAGACAGCGATTATCAAAATGAAAAGCGCGACCTTAGTCAACTTTACACCTTGCGGGCGATGCTTTACCAACAGCTTGAACAAAGCGCGCAGGCTGAAGCAGATTTCCAGACCGCGCACCAGTTAGATAAAAATCACTCACTTTCCTATCAGTGCGCTATCTATTTCCTTGATAAAAATTACGCCGCTGCTTTAGAACCGTTATCGATACTCATCGAAGCAGAGCCTGATGATCAAACGTATCATAATTTACGCGCCGCCAGTCTGTATCATCTGGGGGATTATCAGCAGGCGATAGCCGACTGGGACAAACTCGTCCAGTTGGATAAACAGAATGCTAGTGCCTACAATGACCGCGGTGAGGGTTATTTTGCACTGGGCCAGTATGAAAATGCTGCTGCTGATTTTGAGAAAGCCCTGACACTGATGCCAAACCTTAGAAATGCAAAGGCTGGACGGGCGCTTACGCATTATGTGATGGGCGATATTGATCAGGCGTGTGCTATTTGGCAGAACTTGATTGACCACGACAAACGTTATAGGGATATTGATTGGGTAGGGAAAAATCTGGAATGGGCAGAGCCGCTCACCAACGAAACACGTAAGCTGATTGACGTTTGTGAAAATTGGTCTAATTTGCCGCTTGACCAGCATGCAACTCTGCTCCAAGATAAGCAAAACTAAAGCCAGACGGCAAAAAGGATAAAGTTATACATGAGAGTGGGGGTGTTGGCGCTGCAAGGCGCTTTTATTGAGCATATCAAAATGCTGCGTGAATTGGGTGCGGAAGCGATACAAGTGCGGCTGCCCAAAGATCTCGAAAATCTGGATGGACTGATTATGCCCGGTGGCGAAAGCACAACCATTGGCAAGTTAGCAGTGGAATATGGCCTGATCGAGCCGTTGAAGGCTTTCGCCCGGGTCAAGCCAACCTGGGGCACCTGCGCAGGGATGATCTTCCTGGCGAAGGATATTGGCGTGGATCGCCAGCCGATCCTGGGCCTGATGGATATTCAGGTCAACCGGAATGCGTTTGGGCGGCAGATCGACAGTTTCGAAACCGAACTGGATATTTCGGTCATACCGGATAAGCCGTTCCATGCCGTGTTTATCCGCGCACCAGTCGTCACGGGTGTACAGCCCAATGTGGAGATTATTTCACGGCTGGAAAGCGGTCAGATTGTCGGTGTGCAGCAGGAGCATTTACTGGCAACCGCTTTTCATCCAGAATTAACGAATGATAACCGTTTACATCAGTATTTCCTGAGTATAATTGACAAAACCGCGTAATAAATTGGCTGTTCACATTTCCAAGTGACGTGCTAAAATATCGCGCGCAACCATACTTTAGACAATCCATTTTAGCGCAAATGGGGGTGGACAAACCATGCGTGACTGGCCGTACCAATTTGTAGACGACATCGACTTTGAAGACGATGAGGAAATTGAAGAAATCGAAGATGAAGAAGATGATCTTGATTTCGACGAAGAATCTGAAGATTTCGAAGAAGATATCGAAGAAATTGAAGAACTCGCTGATGCTGAAGAAGAGGAAGAAGAAGATTTCGTTGTAGTCCCTGCCGAAGAGGAAGAAGTCGTGGATGATGAAGGCTACGACATCACCGAATTTGATGACGATGATGACCTCTACGGCGATGATGATGATCTCTACTTTGACGATGACGACGACGATGACGATTATTATGAGGATGATGACGACTATTAATCAGTCGTGTCACCCTGCCTAAGAACCAGCCATCTTCCCATAAGATTGGCTTGGAGTGATCTGTGTCAACTGCATATTTTTGACCGTACAGCAGTATTCTGAACTGTTGGTGCTGTCAGAAGGTTATACCCTCAAACCAGCTAAGTCCTTAACACAAAAGGGTTTACAAATGGGTATTTGGGTTTACAATAAGAATGGCTCAGGCGAAAACTTGAGCCTACTATTCACTATTTTTGAAGGACGTCATGAACGACAGTCATAGTACCAACGAACAGGTGCCGCCCTTACCTGGCGGCGATAACGTGGACTAGTCGTTTCCCCTTTTTCAACAAACCGGGGATAACGCAACCGCGTTATTGCCGTCCCTGCCTCAGCAGGGAGAAACCCCGGTAAGTAAAGCTCTGTTCCAGACAAACAACCTAAACCTACGCTATTTGTGGCCAGCATGTGTATTCAACACGTGTTTAGTCACCTGTCTGTGCAACGGAGAATTTCACCATGTACAACGACCTGCTGCTCGACCGCCTCGTGCCGGTAGAAGATGATGATACTCGTATTCAGGAACTGATTGAGGAAATCGAAACCCTCGATAGCCTCCTCAGCCCCAAAGCCCAGCAACTCATTCGTGATCTGCGTCCCCACACCGTCACTGATGATGTGTATGAGGATATTGACGAACATGATACTTTCGGCGGTCGTGTTGCCGACTGGATCGCGCAATTCGCGGGAAGCTGGCGCTTTATCCTGTCATTCCTGTTCCTGATGCTTGCCTGGATCGTCGGCAATCTTTATCTGGGCGAACAGGCTTTCGACCCGTTCCCCTTTATCCTGCTGAACCTGGCACTCAGCACCCTGGCTGGCCTGCAAGCGCCGGTCATTCTGATGGCCGGAAATCGCCAGTCTGCCAAAGACCGTGCTGTCGCTGAAAACGATTTTCAGATCAATATCAAGAACGAATTGGAAATTGCTGACCTGCACCGAAAAATGGACGGGCTGACGAGCGCGCTGACTGTCCAGACCAATCTGGTCAATGCGCTGGTAGTGGCGCGGCGGCATGAACTAAGCGCAACCGTGCGCGCCATGGAAACCGCCCGTGGTGGAGAAGGCACGCCACTCACGGCCTCCGTCAACGGCAAATAAGCTGTTATCCCAAGTCTTTGAGTGGCCGCTATTGATTACATCACCGTCCACTCAAGTGTTTTATCGACAGCCTGCAAAGTCGATCCGGTCAATTTTCCAGTTTCAAGCCATAATTTTTCATGCGGCTCCTTGAGAGAAAAGCCTGTAAAGTGCTTAATTTGATAGGGCATGCCTTTTCATAGTGAACACTTTATAATCAGAATTTCGAAATTCACCCAAAGGAGCAAACGCGATGTCCCCCTTTCTGGAGCAGATCGAGCAGCAGTTACATACAGCCATAGAGAATGACAATCTGGAAAGCCTGCGGGAGATACTCAATGATGAGTATCCAGCGGACATCGCTAATGCGCTGGAACGTTTGCAGGTCGAAGATCGCCTAGAAGCTTTTCGGCTGCTCCAGCCCGAAATTGCAGCGGAAGTCCTGAATGAATTAGGGGTGGATTCCACCCGTGAACTCATCCAACTCATGTCCCCGGAAGAAGTTGGCGATTTACTGGACGAGATGCCGATGGATGATGCCGTCGAAATTCTGACGGAAGACATCCCTGAATTTCAGGAAATTTATCTGGCGGAGATGGACCCGGAAGATGCCGCTGAGGTCCAGCGACTGCTGAGCTACCCTCCGGACAGCGCCGGTTTACTGATGACCGAAAAGTATGTGTCAGTGTCGATTAATGATGATCTGACTGCTGCGGAAGCTATCGAGCATGTTCGGCAGGTAGATGAAGAAGTCGAAACTGTCAGCGATTTATACATTCTGGATGATGAAAAACACCTGATGGGGGTCGTATCACTGCGTCAGGTGGTGACTGCCCAGCCAGAAAATTACATCCGCGACATTATGGAAACCGATCTTGTCACGGTGCCGCCGGAGATGGATCAGGAACAAGCCGCCCGCTTGATCTCGCGGTACAACTTTTTCGCCATTCCGGTGGTCGATAAAAATCAGCGTATGCTGGGTATCATCACGGTTGATGACGCTATGGATGTACTCACCGAAGAAAACACCGAGGATATTCTGCGTTTTGGCGGTGTCGATCAAGGTTCCGACCAGCCCTATTTCACCATTCCGCTGTTCAAGGTTCTGCGCAGTCGCTTCGGCTGGCTGCTGCTGCTGATGGTGGCGGATACGCTCACAGGCACAGTCATGCGCATGTTTGATGCGCAACTGGCCGCGCTGGTGTCGCTGTCATTTTATATTCCACTGCTCATCGGCACGGGTGGTAACACCGGCGCACAGACTGTTTCCACCATCATTCGCGGTCTGGCGATTCAGGACATTCGCTTTCGGGATATTTTCCGCGTGCTGCGCCGGGAATTTCTGGGCGGGTTGTTGCTCGGTCTGGCGCTTAGCCTTGTCGCTGGCACACGCTCCTATCTGTGGGATGGCAATCTGGAACTGGCGCTGGTGGTCGGCATTTCGATTATCATTATCTGTACCTGGGCCAATGTCATGGGCTCGGTGATTCCGTTGATTGCCCATAAAGTTGGCATTGACCCGGCAGTTGTGTCCGCACCGATGATTTCGACACTCGTTGATGCGACGGGCCTGTTTCTCTATCTCTCGATTGCCAGCGCGATTTTAAATCTACCCTGATGGTTCTACACATCAACCGCACATCAATAGGATAAAGGACGCCGTGGGCGTAGTGGGCTGGCTTGCATATGTGCAGCCACGCGCATAATCGCCTCATGGACGGTGTAGGTGGGCCGCAGCAGGTCAATGACATCGCTATGAGCAATCACTGTCGAAGCGTCAAAGAACCAGTACAGGCTCATCAGCAGTGAGATCAGCACGCCCGTGTGATCATCGTCATACATATGAAAATTGCCGAATTCGCCGTGAGTGGCCGGAATCACGCGGGTGGTGATGTGACTCTTGGGGTGAAACGGCTGCTCCCAGACATAACGACAGGCGGCTTCAAAACTCTGAAAAGCAGGCATCTGCGGTGCAAGGGCGCAGCACCCCATAAACGCGCCTGCTTTGGCCAGCGCCGCCATATTTGCCAGCGCGTGATAATGACACACCGCTTCTTCGACTTCCGTCCCAAAGCCGAGACAGGCCAGAATTTTCACCGACACGTCCAGCTCATCCACCGCAGCCAAGGTGATCGAATCCTCGACCAGTGTCCCCGCCCCCATTTCATCACCGCGCATAATCGAATCCACGCCGCCATCCACTAAAATCAAGGCGTCAATGTTTAAGTGGCTGATCAATTTACGATAGGCTTGATGCAGCGGCACAGAGCCGGTTTTGGCCAGCAACCACACTGGCACATCCTCCTGCTGCGTCTCAGCAAACCACTGCGATAAAAAGCCCTCCGGCATGTAGGGAACCTTGCGCTTAACCGGGCCGCGCACACTCATCAGTAACTCCGGCAGCAGCATTTCGGTCTGGCAAACAAGCTGTGCAATGGTGAAGTCAGAGAATGTGTAATTCGCCAGATGGACATTTTTGCCCTGCTCGCGCAGCGTAAAATACAGCGGCAGGCCAGCAAACACATCAAAACCCCCGCCTGCCCCGGCAATCAGAATATTCTGGCTGTCAGTAAGCTGATCCAAAATCGGTAAATTCAGTTTCATAGCGTCCCTATTAGCTTTTTAATCATTTTTTATATTTCCTCATAACATCCCCTCATTGCAGGGGGTTACTAAAGTGTACAAGCGTGCTTCAATGAAAGCATCAGAATCAAACACTAAATCAACACATGAGGAAACCCATGATGCAACAGCAATTTGATGTCGCGATTGTCGGTGCCAGTATCGCCGGATGTGCCGCTGCTACTTTATTTGCCCGTCGTGGCCTGCGGGTCGCCTTGATAGAACGCAACACTGATCTTAATGCCTACAAAAAATTCTGCACCCACAGCATCACCGGTGTATCCACACCCATTATCCGAAAACTTGGCCTTGACCGTTACATCGAAGCGGCTGGCGCGATTCGCAACTCACCCGCCTTCAATATCGGCAGCGGTTGGATAGCCGATCCGGATCATGATAGCGGTTACGGCTATAACATCCGCCGCCAGACACTTGATCCGCTGCTGCGCCGCATCGCTATCGAGTCAGCCAATGCCACCTATTTTCCCGGCCACAGCGCTGTTGGGTTGCTCAAAACGAACCAACAGGTGAATGGCTTAAACCTTCAGAATAATGCTACCAAAGAAACTTTCCAAATTAATGCTCGGCTGGTGGTGGCTGCTGATGGCCGCAACTCAGCGGTTGCCAGAATGGCAGGCGTGAAAGAACAGGTGCATGCCAATAATCGATTTGGCTATTTCGCGCATTATCGTAACTTAAAAACCCCGTTTGCCAATCATTCTCAGTTCTGGGTGTCTGGGCGGGATGTGGCTTACACCTTCCCCAATGACGATGATGTCACACTGGTGGCCTGCATTATCCATAAAGATGAGCTGGAGGCTTTTAAAGAGGATATTGAAGGCAATTTCAAGCGTTTTATCGCCCAGCTTCCTGACGCTCCCGACCTGACCCATGCCGAGCGGATTACGCCCATGATCGGCATTATGGATGTGCCCAATATCTATCGGGACTGTAGCGTCCCCGGTCTGGCTTTAATCGGCGATGCTATTCTGGCCTCTGACCCGCTGTGGGGCGCAGGCATCGGTTGGGCGCTGGTCTCTGCCGATTGGCTGGTCGAGCAGGCGGCTCCGGCACTGCTGGTAAAAGGGAACCTCGAAAACGCCCTTAAGCGCTATCGTCGCCAGCATTTCTGGACAACCCTGAGTCACCGCTTCCACATCAACTGGTTTGCCACGGGACGGACGCTCAACATCCTGGAAAAAATCTATTTTAACGGGGCGGCCAAAGACACAACTGTGGCGCGGATGCTGCACGCTTATGGCGCGCGCAAAATCACTTTCACGCAACTGATGCTGCCCTGGAATTTCGCGCGGGCGCTGGCGGCTAACCTTAAAACCCAACCGGCTGTGCAAATCCGTTCAGCGATTCCATCCGCAGTCGCACACTAAAAATACGTCCTTCTCGGTTTATTCGGCAGGAATACATTCTCATATTCCTGCTTTTATTTTGAGTCTATGCCGGTTGCTGACATAATTGCTCCTGTGAATTTATTGCAAAACAGGAGTGATGATTAATGCAAATAGGATTAATGCTGGAAGGTCAGGACGGTTTGAACTGGACACGCTGGCAGCGCATTCTGCAAGCAGCGGAAGATCTGGGTTATCAATGTGTATTTCGTTCCGACCATTTCACGAATGCCGAAGGCGAGAATAAAGACTCGCTGGAATTATGGGTCGCGCTGACCTATGCAGCCAGTCATACCAAGCGGATTGAGTTTGGCTCGATGGTAGCACCGGTCACATTTCGGCATCCATCCATGACTATCCGAATGGCGGCGCAGGTGGATGATCTCAGCGGCGGACGGCTGATTGTGGGCATGGGTGCCGGCTGGCAGGAGCGCGAGCATCGCAATTTTGGTATTCCGTTTTACGATTTCCCCACCCGCTACGAAATGCTGCGCGATGCGCTGGAAATGACCCGCCTGCTATTTAATAACGCGGGTACGGTCAGTTACAGCGGCAAACATTTCACGCTGGATGATGCGCAGCTTTTACCGCGTCCCAATCGCGCTGGTGGGCCACCGATTCTGATCGGCGGCAACGGTCCCACGCGCACTTTGCCGCTGGTTGCAGAATATGCCCAGGAATGGAACGCGGTCTTTTTATCACTGGAAACCTGGAAAGAACGCAACGCCCTGCTCGATGATCTGCTGGTCAAACAGGAACGTCAACCCGGTGATGTCAAACGCTCACTGATGACGCAGGTGATTTATGGCAAAGACGATGCGGCTGTAAAAGCACGCTTAAATGGGCGTGACGCCAGCGCCTTAAGTGAACGCGGAATGTTCGTGGGTACCGGTTCCGAAATCATTGATCAATTGGGTGTCTGGCAGGAAGCTGGCTTGCAGCGGGTGATGCTGCAATGGGTGAATTTGGATGATCTGGATGGCATCGAAAGCATGGCGCAAGCCATTCTGCCGCATTTCCATCGGTAAACAGAATATGACTCAGGCTCATGGTGGTGGGTGTTGACGTTAAACCCGCCCCTTGATATGCACCTGCTTTGGGGTAGTATTATTGGCAGAAATAAAAAATCCCGCTATAAAAGCGGGATTGCATTGTCGGGGCGGCGGGATTCGAACCCACGACCTCACCGACCCGAACGGTGCGCGCTACCGGGCTGCGCCACGCCCCGAAATGTGCGATGAAGTGTACAGGCAAAGCCTGTGAATGGCAAGAGTAATTTTATGCAAAACCCATCAACTACATTTACAGATCGGGTCAGGGCGCTCACGCTTGGCATTGTTTCCCGAGCGGGCATGGCTTTCTACCGGGCGGGCATTCATCCGGACTGGATCAGCGTCGCCGGATTAGTCGTCGTCGCCATCGCCTCGGTCATGATCGCCACTGGGCAGGTGCAGGTTGGCGGCATCATTCTGGTGCTGGGATTACCGCTCGATGCGCTGGATGGTGCGGTTGCTAGAGCGATGGAACGCCGCGATAAATTTGGCGGCCTGCTCGATTCTACGCTGGATCGTTATGCTGATGGTTTAATTTTTGCATCTTTGGGGTATTATTTTGCGAGTCAAAACGAACCGACCAATCTGATTCTTGCGCTGGCTGCTCTCATCGGCAGTTATATGGTCAGTTATGTGCGGGCACGCGCCGGGGAAGCCGGGTTATCGGTCAAAGTGGGCCTGTTCACCCGCCTGGAACGTGTCGCCATTATCCTGCCAGCATTGATTGTGCCTCCGCTGTTGGTTCCCGGTATGTGGGTTCTGGCAATCGGGACAAATTTCACAGGTATACAGCGGGTCTGGTTCGTTTATAGAAATACTGAATTTACTGAAATGTGAGGGTTGTTCATTATGGATTTCCAGCGAGAACTGGTTGTACTATTCGACCGGGTGCAAATCCGCTATTACGGCATAATCATCGTAATGGCGATGCTGATTGCCGCGACAGTCGCGGCACGTCTGGCCAAGCGTACCGGGCGTGACCCGGATCATATCTGGGGCGCACTCACCTGGGCGATTATCCCCGCCATTATCCTGGCACGTTTATGGTTTGTGCTGTTCCCGCCAGCCGCACTGGTTGACCGGGGCATGGATACGGTCTGGTTTTTCCAGAATTTCTTTAATCTGGAAAACGGCGCTATCGCTATCTGGAGCGGTGGCTTAAGCATTTTTGGGGCGATGATTGGCGGCTTCCTGGGTGCTTATATCTACCTGCGCCGCAACAATCTGCCCATCCTCCCGTGGCTGGATATCGCCGCAGTCGCTCTGCCGTTGGGTCAGGCTATCGGGCGCTGGGCCAACTTCGTCAATCAGGAACTGTACGGCATTCCGACGACGCTACCGTGGGGCATCAGCATTGATGCTGCTAACCGTGTCGAGCCGTATCGCAGTCTGGTGCAGTATCCATCAGACACACTGTTCCACCCGTTATTTCTGTACGAATCGCTGTGGAGCCTCGTCGCGTTTATCGTGCTGCTGAATCTGTTCCTGCGTTATCGCAGCCGTTTCCTGCCGGGTGATTTCTTCCTGATCTATCTGGCGCAGTATTCCTTCGTGCGTTTCCTGCTGGAAGGTATTCGCGTGGAGGTGACGCTGGTCGGTGATCTGAACTTCTCGCAGGCACTGGTCGGATTGGTGTTTGTGGTATCACTGTTGACCCTGCTCTACCGGCATCGTCCCGGCGCAGTCCATACCCCACCAGAGCCAACGCAGCAAACAGTCTCCTAAAGATTGATCACCGGGATGTTTAATCAGCATCCCGGTTTTGTTTCTATACCATCATTCAATCCACGCTATTTGACAGCCAATCGCAACTTGCCTAGACTGGACTGAAATCGTTTTAGGGGAGGAATCGCGATGGCGCTTGAATTTTCGGACATCATCACCACTGAAGACCAACTCCGAGAGGTTATCGGCAGTCCGGCTGAACGTACTGTACAGAAAGTCATCACCGTACTCGATGAGCACTGCCGCACGTTTATTGCCAATTCACCATTCGTGTTACTGGCTTCGTCAGACCAGCACGGCAATATTGATGTTTCGCCTAAAGGTGATCCAGCTGGATTTGCAAAAGTGCTCGATGACAAAACGCTCGTTTTGCCAGATCGTCCCGGCAATCGTCGGGCGGATAGCCTGACCAATATCCTTCAGGATGAACACATCGGCCTGCTGTTTATCATTCCGGGGAAACGTGAAACGCTGCGCATAAATGGTAAAGCCAGGATTGTCCGTGATACCTGGGTGCGCGAGGAATTGGCCGTAGACGGTAAACTACCCGACCTGGCGATTGTTGTTAGCGTTGATGAGGCATTTATGCACTGTGCCAAATGCCTGATTCGTTCACATCTGTGGGAGCCTGAAAGCTGGCCGGATATCACCGATATGGCTCCACTGGCACAGGTGATCGTTGATCATGCCAATCTAACGTGTAGTGTGGATGAATTCCAGGAAATTATTGATCACAGTTATAGCAACACATTATATTGATTACCTGTCAGTTATCAGCCACGCAGCAATTTTCTTGCTGCGCGGTTGGCTAACATTGGCTTACTCAATTACTAATCATCGGGGATTGATGTAAATAGGTGTCATCATCCAATTGTTTAAGTATAAAATCGGCCACATCGGCGCGTGCGATGCGAGGCCCTGTATTTACCCCGACATAACCGACACGATAGCGGCCAGTATGCGGCCCTTCTGTCAGCATCGTCAACCGTAAAATAACCCAATCCAACCCACTGGAACGGGTTACACGACTGTGTTCCTCGCTATCTTTTAAGACTTCG
>JBBSQD010000184.1:0-12302 GCA_038258185.1 Aggregatilineales bacterium
AAATAGAAAATGCTGGCGGCACCGATATTGATTGTGCCAATCCCCATCACAGCAATCACAATCATATCGCTGAGTTGCAGCGCCAGAAAAATAAAAATTGTCAGGATGAACAGCAGTAAAATCACAATCCATAAAGCGAAAGAAATAATAAAAGTCAGCACGCCGATACCCAGACTGCTCAATGGGCGCTGGCGAATGTTGTTTAAGGGTGACTGCAACTGGCGCGGGATAACCAACAGCGCGATAAACCCGATAATGCCCAGGGTGATAATTTCCTGAATGACTTCACTCAGATAACCGTTAATCCATGCTGTGCTGTTTTCATCATTCAGATCAAGCTGCGTCAGATCCGGTACGGTCAGGATAGGCGTATAAATCGCATCAGAGGCCATCTCGCCTTCGAAGCGCCCCGGTGACTGGCTGGTGTACCGCAGCTCACCTTCGACATTGGCATCTTCCGTTATCAGCAGACCGGGGTCCATCAGATTGACATCAAAATTCAGAAAGCGGAAGGGGATAAGCAATGTCTCGACCTGAGACGAATCACCGGTTTGTGAGTCCCCAACTGTGGCGTTGATTTCGCCTTCGGTGTGCCCACCAATAACCAGCGCCGACCCCCAGAAGGTCAGCTCATTTTTGAGGTCACCATACAGCAGAACCTGATAACTGGCTGAAATAAGATCGCCCGGTAGTTCAACGCCATCAAAGATAGTCGTGCTCACACTGGCGGTGATGACATCACTGTGATTATTGCCGAACTCTGTTTCCGGGAATACTTTCAGTACCGGGCCGCCAAAGATCAGGTCTTCTCCCAGGGTGCCGTGTACATCCAACTGCCCGGCCAGCAAATAAATATCATTTTCAACCGTGCCGTTAATCTCGGCGTTGACGGCTAATCCAATCAGATTACCGGTGACGGTGCCGTTTACAATGAGGGTGCGGCACATCACAAACAGATTGCCAGTGATGGTTTCATCGCCCTCAATGGTGCAGATATCACCCTGACGTACTTCTCTTGCTGCGGTTCCGCTGACCATAACCAGACAAGCCAGCAGCACCATAATCCATATCAATTTTCGACGCATCGGCCCTTACTCCTTAATCGTCTAGATTGTACGGTACAGACCGCCTATTGCAAATTCTGGCTTAAGACGTTAAAACTAAATGCACACTATTACATTACGTATTGAGGGCAATTATTGTGCCAGGTGACCTGAAAGAGGGCAACACGGATATTTTAAGGCCCCGTCGGGAAGGCGACCCGATGCTGGATCGGGGGCCGCGCCCGCCCACTGAACTGGTTGCGCCACCCTGGCGTTTATTGGTGCAGTTTGGTGGCGAAAACCGCACCTCGCTGGGCTTGCCTGTAAAACCACGCATGCTGATTGGCCGGGATGACAGCGAACAATCCGTTCAGCCTGATCTCGATTTTGGCCCCTATGAAGGGCTGCGTAATGGCGTTTCGCGTCGTCATGCGGAAATCACGTATGAGGATGGCGCGCTTTTTATCGAGGATCTGGAAAGCACCAATGGAACCCGCATTAATGGCTTTGAACTGGCGTCCGGGCGTAAATTTCGCCTGCGGGATGGTGATGAGTTGGAATTTGGGCGGATTCGGGTCGTCTTCCGCTTTGTGAGGCCCTCGCGTTAGCGCTTGCCATAACTCCCCCGCTGACGTATATTTTAAGCTGCGATTTCAATCACAAGAGAGTTTCATGTACCGAAGTTTTACAGATCGCGTATTAGGCGGTGTATGCGGTGGATTAGGTGCTGTACTGCCTATCGGCACCTGGTGGCTGCGCGTGTTGTTTGCGGTGCTGTCTGTGGTCACCCTGGGTGCCTGTGCGCTGCTCTATCTGTGCTTGTGGATCGCCATCCCGCAGGAATCGCCCGTGGGGAGACAACGCGGCGGCAGTGGCCTGCTTTTATTGACGCTGCTCGCTATTTTTTTCACGCTTGCAGGTTGGGTCGCATGGGTGACATCCGGCACGCCTGTCTACTGGCCGGCTTTACTGGTGGGTGTGAGTCTGGTCTTTTTTCTGCGTCAGGTGAGGGGTTAGCCAGTCATGCGTACACAACGCCGTACCGACCTGTTATGGGGAGTTGTGCTGCTGGCTGTGGCACTGATTCTGCTGCTGCATGCGCTGGATATCGTCCCTGCCGGAATTTATGATTTGCTGTTACGTGCCTGGCCGGCGCTGCTGGTGCTGGCGGGTTTATCGATTTTTCTGCGCCCCCGCATCACTTTTGGCAGCGGCGTGGCGTTGATTGTCAGTGTGGCGCTGGTGGCTGGCATGAGCGTGGTGGCTTTTTCATCACGCGCAACCGAACAGCGCTCGGATTATGTCGAGCCGATCAGCCAGCCAATAGCCGAAAATATCTCTCTCTTGCGTCTGCGCAGTACCACTAATAATACCGACATCGAAATTATCCCCTCTCTAAATCCTGAACGGGTGATTAACGGACAATTTACCGGCAGCACCGAAAGCAATATGCGGGTGGTTTATCTGGAAGAAGGCGCTTCCGCGACTCTGTCCTTAATCGAGGAACAGGCCAGTCAGTTTCCCATGTTAGAGAATGTGGGACGCGGGACGCTGCGCGTAGAAATTCCGCCGGGTATTCCGCTGGATATTGAACTGATCGGCTCCAGTGGAGACGTGCTGCTTAATACCAGCACACTATCGGTTGAGCGCATGAATCTCGATTTGCAGCAGGGCAATGCGTTAGTGACGCTACCGGTTTATCAGCCCGTTCTGTCACCGGCTGATGAAAACCTGGGCACGCTGGCCGTACAGAATGGCGATATTGCTGTTTTTATCCCGCCGGAAATTGCCGCACGTTTAGAGTTGAACCGCGGTGGTAGCGGCATTGAGCCCGTGTATGACGCGAATGTTTATAACTTTTTGGTAGGCGATGTACTGGAAGCGCGTAGCATTGAGTCCGCGGCGATTACTGTACGCTATGCTATCACCGCGCCACGAGGCCGTATCCGCGTGGAAGTGCCCAGCTAGCCACTCTCAAGCCACCTGAATGACGGCTGCCAACTTTAAGCTTTGTCTCCGCTTATTGCCTTTTTATCGCAAGTAAGCTACATTTATCCCAAGTATATCCCAAATATAACCCAAAGAGAGGCCAATGGGCTGGCGCTTGCACCTGACAAATCAGGCGATTTATCGTCTGCATATCCTGCCGGGAAAGGCTTCACTGCTGGCGGTGTGGTCACAGCGCAACCGCATTAGCTATTTTGCGCTGCCTACTGGCGCACAGGTCGGTGAACGGGTGCTGCGTGCGCCCCTGCCTGAGCCGCAGATTGAGCCGAAACGTCTGGATTCCAAATGGCTCGATTTTGTGGAGAGCCTGATCGCGCCGAATCAGGCGGTGCTGCCGTTTGTGACGACTTCGCTCGGTGATTTACACCTTTCCAGTGATGGGAAGATGCAGCTTTATTATCCCGGCGGATCATGCCTTGTACTGGTGCGCAACGGTGAAGAAATCACCCTGAAGCTGGATGCTGAACAAGTGATTTCAGTCGCGTTTGACCGCTATTTAGGTTTGATCGGCGCGCTGGATGAGAAAGGCCGCCTGCATCTTTATCAGCAGGAAAACGCTGTGGGTGTGTTTGATATTGGCTTAAAGCTGCGGTCTGAACTGCCTTATAGCCTGTGTGTCTCACAAGGAGGCGGTACGATCTTTGCCACGGATGGTCAACAGGTGGTGATTGTGGATGCCGATGGGCAGGTGCGCAAACGTCTGCCGACGCATTATTTTATCCGCCGCATGGAATGTTCATTGAGTGGCCGGGTGCTGGTCACCTGTGATCTGGAAACCAACGTCCTGCGGATTTACGATGGTGTTGATCTGACCATCACCCACCAACGTCACGCGGATGATCTGCTGGCACAGGCGGATCAGGTGCAACTGCTGGCGGATATGCCCCCGTCACAGGTCGCGCTCACGGCGCTGGATGTGAATAATAAGGGCGTCGTCGCGTTTGCTCTGGCGGGCGTGGTTTGTGTCAGCAGCGTCTCCGAAATGAATCGTCTCCCGCTCCCACGTAAACTGGTTTAACTCCTCTATACAAGCGTCGTTACAAAAGCCATTTTTGATACTCGCATAGGGATTGGGAACCACCACTGGCTGAATGGTGTAACACTAGCGTATGTCTGAATGCCGAAAGCTATCGAGCTGTGGAAATTGAATTAATTCAACGTGCCTGTGAGCAGGATGAAGGCGCTTGTCAGGCGCTGGTGGATCAGCACCGGGATGCTGTGTTCCGGCTGGCTTATCTTCTGGTGGGCGATGCGGCTGATGCCGAAGATATCGCGCAGGAAACATTCATACGCGCTTTTCGCGCTTTGGATCGTTTTGACACAACCCGCAATCTGCGTCCGTGGCTGTTGCAAATCACCGCGAATTTAGCGCGAAATCGCCTGCGCTCAATCAGTCGTTATTGGTCTGCTTTAAAACGCTTCAGGTTTTATTATCCTGATCATTCCATGCCGAGTGTGGAATTTCAGAATCAACAGCAGGCTGAGTCGCATGCTCTATGGCAGGCGGTGCGCCGCCTGAAAACCCCTGAACAGGAAATTATCTACCTGCGATATTTTTTGGAGTTAAGTGTCAATGAAACGGCGGAGGCGTTAGAAATCCGCTCCGGTACTGTGAAATCGCGCCTGCATCGCGCTTTGAAGCAACTGCGGCGTGTGGTCGAGCAGGACTTCCCCCTACTGGTTGAAGAATGGAACCCGAACCATAATGGATGAACATGAACAATTAGAATTTCGCTTACGACAGGCAGCGAATGACTTTTCTTATCCACCCACACCGCCGCTGCGTTATGTGCCTGCAAAAACTACCGCCGCGATTTATTCCCATCGGCAGCGAGTGATGTTGGTATGCATGGTCATATTGAGTCTGATACTGATTTACCCGATCAGCGCCGCTGTGCTGGAACGCTTGCAGATCGGCTCAATCACGCTGTTTGTGGGTGAACAGCCGCAACTTACCGCTGAGATGCCGTCCAGTTTAGTAAATCTGACCGGCAAAACTTCACTGGCCGAGGCAGTCACATCACTCGGTTTTTCGCCACGTCTACCGCCTGAATTTGGTTTACCCGATGCGGTTTATGTGCAGGAGAGTGGCGGGAAAACCATGATTCTGGTGTGGCTGGATGATGCCATCCCCGGCGAAATCGCGCTCAGCCTGTATCAAATTCCCTATAACGATATTCCCGCTTATGGCAAGCTGGTGAGCGTGGCTCAGAATATAGAGATAAACGGCCAACCTGCGGTCTGGGTGGATGTGCCGCATACACTTCAGTATCAGGCTGGCGAAGCAACACAAGAGACACAGACCTATCTGGTGGAGGGCAATGTGTTGATCTGGTATGAAAATCAGATTACCTATCGTTTGGAATCGCACTTTTCGCAGGAGCAGGTCATCATCATTGCAGAGTCGCTGCGCTAGGTCATATTTTCAAATCGGGAACGGGAACTTATGGGACGGTGTAATACAGGTAAACAAGCTGAAAGGAAAACTTATGCGCCGTTTCTTGTATCTGTTCATGATGATGAGTTTTATGTTATTGACGTTGCCTGTTTTAGCGAAAGGCAGCGCTTCTCGCATTGATGTCAGCGGGCCGGAACTTAGTGATACTGTGGTGCTGACAGACCCGGCGGTACTGGAATCGCTGTCAATTGCACGTCTGGAAGATTTTGTCTCAGGTTCAATCGAAGTCCCGTTCGTTGATCCTCAGAAACACACCTATTATGAACTTAGTCGCTATACCGAAGTCAGTAATGGGCAATCTATACTATGGGATACAGTACGCTACTATCCCGACCCGAATGGCGAAAGAGGCTATGTGCATTATGTCGGTATGGAGAATGGCTGGTCGGAATATGACAATCACTGGTTCCGGGTTAGAGATGAAGGTGAAGCAGCTATGCAACGGTTACTGGATCGCCAATCCAAAACGGTCTGGGAACGCCTCAGCAATCAGTTTGCGCAATTTGTGGCGAATGTTATGCCAGAAGCGCGGCTTATCTCACTGACCACGCAGGATTTTACAAGCTTCCCATGAGGCTATACAGACTGGCAGTCAAAAGGGGCGGTGTGGGTGGTGGCGGTGGTGGATTCGCTATCTGCCACAGCAGCGGATAAACCAGAGTCGCCAGCAGCGCAATAATCAGGATGATGGCTACAATCATATAGATCACACGCCGAAGCGTCCAATAGGGCGTTTCGTCTTCATAGGTTGAAGGGTCGACAATATGAATAACAAGCGGCGGGTCTTCGTCCTGAAAATCGGACATTACTCTACCAGAGCGCGCTGAGGGAAAACCATCTTATCCAGTGATTGTGTTTCGCGTAGTAATGCGGGACGATTAGCGCGTTCAAAATCTGCATGAAGATCACGAATGCGATTGAGCTGAGCAGTAGAAGGCTCCAGCATAAACAGCACAATCGTCACTGCGTTTTCACCCAATGCCAGCGCCATCCAGTGACCTTCGCCCATAGCTTTACGTGCCAACCCGCTGCGCGGACGATTAGGCATTTTCAGCAGCGTGTTCAGAATCGGCTCGATATGCAGCATGTCGGGCTGATTCTGCCCCCCCATCATGAGCAGCATAGGATTATTGATGCTGTACACGACGAAATACAGTATCCGCGCCTCGAAATGGCTCTTCAGAAATGAGGTGTGGCCGGGAATAGCTACCTGTTGCCAGGCGTGGTTATGCGGGTCACGCTGGATTAAACGCTCAATAATGGTGCGCTGTTCATTGTAACGGCCATAAATCGCATTGAACTGGGCGCGATTCAGGCGACCATCGGCGTATTCATTAGCGACCTGCTCCATTTTCAGACGCAGGGCATCCAGGGCATTAGTTGGATTATCCGGGATGACAGATTGTGCGGGTATTTCTGGCTCTGGTTCAGGTGAGGATTGCTCAGGTTGTGATGCTGGTCGCGGTTCCTGTCTGGGCTCAGGCTGTGGACGGGTGGGGCGGATGGGCGAACGTAACGAACCATCGGGTCGTTCCGGGTCTGACTCTGGCGCCGTTGATTTTGAAGTGTAATCGTCCATTACCCACTCGTGATATATCAATTTTGTTTTATCCTACCATAAAATGTGAAAGGGCAAAATTAGGGTATCTTTGCGTTTCTAACGGCATTGTAACCTTATGAACGTTTATGTAAGACTGGACAATCAAATGGCAACAAACTGATTTCTCGTCAATAATACTAACGTTTTAATTTGATACGCTTTAATGAGTGCACATCGTATGAATATCCAACATTGTGGATTGTATTTTACACCTGAACATATCCAGCAGGCACGCCATCAGCGAGAGCAGGAACCCTATCCAGCAGCCTGGAAGTTGTTAGGTGCCTATCTGCCTGCTAATCCGTTGGTGTTAGCCCAACTGCAAGGGCTGCGCTACCGATTTTCCGATGATGCTCAGTCAGGTGAGCAAGCGGTGGAAATATTACAAAATGACCCCTTCACGGTGGAAAGCAATCAATCCTATCTTGAAACCGTAGCGGCTTTAGTAACACAGGCGCAAATATTCGAGATGGTGCGGGACCATCCCGCATGGGCGAATCAGGCTCTCTGGCTGGAGGCGTTTGCTGGACGCATACAAGCGGTTGAAAAGCCGTTGGCTGAACTGGCTTATGTCGATCAATTATGGCTGAATCTGCTGCAGATGGTGAGTAGCATTGTGCTGGAACAGGAAGAACGTTTCCAGCAGGCGGTTGAGGTTTTTAAGCGCGTCATTGAGCATGACATTCACCCGGAAGGCTACATCCTCAAGGTAGTAGATCTGAATGAAGATCAGAAAAATTATTACGGTGATGGCCTCTACCGGATGTTATTGTCGGCAAAAGCCTTGATTCTGACTGCTGAGGCCGCATCGCATGCCGGTGTGGATTTGTGGGCATATGAAAATCGCGGTGTATCCGCCATGACCCCGACTCCTTATCTACTGTACTACTATTATTTCCCCGAAAAATGGCGCTGGGATGATGGTCTGACTCTGGAAGCGACTCAGACGTTATATCGTGAGCATGCTGGTATGTGGGATATCGCACAACGGCGCGTCTTCTCGCGTGATCGCAAGGTGCTGCTGGATGAGTTGCGTCCGATTTATGATATGTGGAGTGGCGGCCTGACAACTTTGACGCACGGTTCAGTAGCGGAACAGCGCAAACGCCGGGGATGGTTTGGTTAAAGCTTAAGGACGATCAGCGCTTTCCTGGATGCCAGCCAGCATCGAGTTGATTTTTTCCTGATCTGTTGGCAGGTAGTGGTCAAACTGCACAGGAGGTTGTTCATAATCTACAATCATCTGGAAAAAGCGCGAGCTTTCAAATGTGCGATTATAAGCTGCACCAAAATCAACCAGCACACTATCCGCACCAGCCAGCGGCACACTCACAACGGGTAGTGAATCGTTGACGCCAAAACCATAGATATAAGTCGTGCCTTTTTCCAGTGTCGGGCGTGGGTCACTGACGAGAATCGTGTAGGGGTAGGCATCTTTGTCCCGGCTGGGATAGCTTGCCAGAGCAAAAGTGATGGGTGGCGTGTGATGCAGATAACCAATCTCAACCAGACGCAGGCCAACTTGCAATGTTTCGTGTCGGCGAACCATGTACTTTCCGTTGTGTGATCCGCCGGGTTTATTGGCAGGGGATAACAACTCAATGCGGGTAATGGGCCGTCCGATGGGATTGCCTTCTCCAGCCTGATAAATCACAATGCCGGTTAAATAATCCTCATCAGTCAATGTGTCGATGATGGCGATGGTTCCGGCAGGTGGGGTCGCGGTTAAGGTGGCGGTCGCAGCTTGTCCGACTGGGCTGGATGATTTGTAAATCATCACATCCGGTTTTGTGCGCGGATGCTTGGGGGCTATATCCGGCGCAATCTCGCTGATTTGCAGGCTTTTTTCAGCGCGGCTAAAGTAACCTGTTGGCAGATTTTCATTAATAACTCTTGTAAGATCAATCACATGCTCTGCATGAAAACTTTCCCAACCGCCAGCCTCCTGCTGAAGATAGCTGTTGAGATGGGCATTAATTCCGGGGTAAAGATTTTTTTCGGCGTGGATGGGCATCGTACAAGCCTCTGCTGAAACTGAACCAATGATACCATATTTTACGTCTTTCACTCGACTGTTAAGCATCAAGCGGGTTATCATTGGCGTAAAATGAATTATGGAGACAAACCAAATGCTAACCGAACAAATTTTTGTAAAAGTAACCTCTGGGGTGATTGACCAGTTAATTGATATTGTAGGACAGGCGAATGTCAGTACGGCAAAGGCTGATATTGATTTGCATGCGCGCGATCAATCGCAGCATCCGGCTCATGCCAGCGAGGTGGTAGTTTGGCCGCAAACGGGTGAGCAAGTGGCGGCAGTGCTTAAATTGGCGAATGAGCATCTCATCCCGGTGACTCCGTGGGGTGTGGGTACTTCGTTGGAAGGCAACCCGATTCCGCTGCACGGCGGCATTCTGCTTTCGCTGGAGCGGATGAATCAGATTGTAAAAGTGTATGCTGATGATTTTCAGGTCACGGTGCAGCCGGGCATCGGCCATAAAGACCTGAATGCGCAACTGGCACGTCAGGGTTTGTTTTTTGCGCCTGACCCCGGTGCAAATGCCACCGTGGGCGGAATGCTGGCGAACAATGCTGCCGGAATCCGCACAGTGAAGTATGGCGCAAGTAAAGACAATGTGCTGCAAATGCAGGTTGCGCTGGCCGATGGGCGTTTGATCCGCGTCGGGTCGCGCTCGGTGAAACAGTCGGCGGGTTATGACTTGTTGCATCTGTTTGTGGGTAGTGAAGGCACGCTGGGGATTATAACCGAAGCGACGCTCAAACTGGTGCCGATTGCCATGTACATGAGCGCAGCACTGGCGGCTTTTGAAAGCGTTGAGGATGCCGTACAGGCGGTAGTGGCGGTGCGCGGCAGCGGCTTAGACCCGGCGGCGCTGGAATTGATTGACGAGGCGCATGCCAAAATGCTGCGTGAGGCTGAAGGGGTCAACCTGACCGACCATGTGACGCTGTTCATGGAATTTCACTCCGCCCATGAAGAGTCGCTGGAAATGGGACTGGAAATGGTCAAAGAGATCTGTGAGGAATTGGGCGCGGTGGGTTTCCGGTCGACCACAGACCCTACCGAGCGTAAACAGCTCTGGCATGCCCGTCACGGCTCTTACGAAATTATGGTGCGTTCCCACCCGGATAAAAGATTTTTTATCAATGACGTGGCAGTTCCGATCAGCGCGTATCCTGAATTAATTGCTTATGTCGAGCAGCTGAAGCAGGAACATCACGTCACCGCGTATATGATCGGACATGCCGGTGACGGTAATGTGCATGTCGAGTTTCCTTATGCCAATCATGAGGAATATCTCAAACGGCTGGAATTAAACAAGTTGATTGTTCTCAAAGCGCTGTCGCTGGATGGTACTGCGACAGGCGAGCATGGCGTGGGTATTGGCAAAGCGGCATATATGCCCAACGAACATGGCCCGGCATTGGATGTAATGCGTTCAATCAAAGAGACGCTAGACCCCAACGGTATTTTAAACCCAGGAAAAATCTTCCCTAAACATGAGTGATAGCTATTACATCCAGGGCTTGATTGATACTCTCGCACAGGAGTATGAAATTGAGGCAATTCATTCGCTGGTCAACTGCGGCGAAGCGGCGATAGAGCCGCTCGTCGCTGGTTTAAACCGGCTGGATTTAGACCCTTACGCGCACGATACCTACAGCGAAGCCCTGGTGTCTATTTTATTGGGCACCCAGAACCAGCGCGCAACCGATATTCTGGTGCCGTTGGTGGAACATGAAAATGCAGATGTACGCCGCCGGGCGGTATCCGCATTGGGTGACCTGGGTGATCGGCGGGCGATTCCGGTGTTGCGAATTTCTTTATATGACCGCAATGACAGCGTGCAGCATGCCACCGCCTACGCATTAATCCAACTGGCTTATGGTACTGACCTGATACAAGCACTAAGCGCAGCGCTGTATGACGAAGATATGCACGTCCGTTATGTGGCGGTGCGTAGTCTGGAATTCCTGAATGCGGATGATCTGATGCTGGAAGCAGCCATCAACGATGAACCGCGAATTCGTCAGATTGCTGTGTATTATATTGGCCGCGCCAAAGTGCTGGATGGTTTTGAGCTGTTGATTGATGCCTTGCAGGACCCCGATGACGAGATTTGCCTGGGGGCAATCTGGTCATTGGGGCAGTTGGGTAATCCCCGCGCCATGCCTGCATTGGAACAACTGATCAATGATGTCAGTGAAAACGTGGCAAGGGCATCACGCGAGGCACTGATTAAACTGGAAAATGCCGCACAGTATTAAGTTGCCACATTGATGTGAGGTGGCCGTGAATGAGTCAATTCTGCGCCGGTTTTTTCTACATACATCAAACCCCATTCCAGCATGTGCAAGAGAAGTGGCTTCAGTGTTAACCCCAATTCGGTCAGCGAATATTCCACTTTGGGTGGAACCTGCCTGTAAACCTCACGATGAACAATACCATGTTTCTCTAATTCACGTACTTGGCGTGTCAGCATTTGCTGGGTAATTTCATCTGGCATTTTACGCTTAAGTTCCCCAAAGCGCAGGGTTTCATCCAATAGATAGAACAGTATAAGCGGTTTCCATTTACCACCTAAAATATCCAGAGTGGCCTCAACCGGGCATTGATATTGCATCATCGCTCCCTATAGTATGATTTTTGATAGTATATCGCAAAAAATTGCGTACTTGAGATTACCGTACTAAATATTTATAGTCGAATAAACCGCGAGGCTGAATAACCAGGGTTGATGGGCATTTTTCTGCTCAACTTTTGTTATCAGAAAAGTTTATTGATATAAGGGTAATCTATTATGCGTATTGCAGTTTTTGGGGCTACGGGTAGAACCGGCACGCCCTTGGTTGAACAGGCTTTGAGTGCTGGGCACTCTATTACGGCGTTGGTTCGTAACCCGTCAAAGATGCCGCTACAACATCCCCATCTTAAGCTTGTTCAGGGAGATGTTATGGATAGCGCTAATGTCGAAAGCACTATTGCCGGGACGGAAGCTGTGATAAGTGTGCTGGGGCATACCAAAAACTCCCCAAACAATTTACAGGCCGCTGCCACACAGGCGATAATCGCGAATATGAAAAAGCATGGGATCAAGCGGTTGGTCAGCCTGACTGGAGCGGGGGTTGCTGACCCTAAAGATGAGCCCAAATTGTGGAATCATGTGATTAA
>JBBSQD010000185.1:0-12246 GCA_038258185.1 Aggregatilineales bacterium
AACTGCGAAATGGCTAGGATATAGTGAATCTGAAAGGACTTCGCCATCCAGTCATAATTCCAGATGTTGCTGTACTGCATCTCTATCGCCAGCAGGTACTCGTGAATCAGCGGTTTTTGCTGCTGAATCTCGTGCAGAACGCGCAGCACATAATCCATATAGCGCATTCCCAGCGCTTCTCGCTGGTTGCTGTAGAGCAGTTTTTTGCGCGCGTAACGCCAGACAAGCTGATGCATGCGGTAGCGGTCGTCGTAACGCTGCACCAGTGACTTCTGAATCAGTGAGGTCAGCACGCCGATATCGACTTCGCAGATCTGCTGAACTTCATCCATGTTAAAGGCGGTATTGAAGATCGACAGCGCCGTGAGCGCATACTGCTCGTGGTCGGTCAGGGTGTTCCAGGTGTATTCCAGCATCATTTCCAGGCTTTGATGCCGTTGCGGTAAGTTCTGCTGGAGGGGCAGGTTAAATTCCTGACCTTCGATGATATAGTCAATGATTTTCTGGATCGGCAAAATCTGTGTCCAGCTTGCGGCGATCACCAGCGCCAAGGGCAGACCGTCGATCAGGTTACAGATTTCGACCACTCCGGCCAGGTTCTCGTGCAGGTCGAAGCGCGGATTGAGACGCTGGGCGGTGAGTTCAAACAGGCGGACGGACTCATAAGTTTCCGGATGCAGATCATCCAGTGAAGGGACACGCAAACCTTTTAAGGGCATCAGCCATTCGCGAAACAGATTAAGAGGTGCCTGCGATGTGATTATGACCTGTACCTGCGCCGCCTGCTCTAAAATTTTTTGAACAAAGATGGTTTCGGGCAGCAGATATTCGTAATTATCCAACACCAGTAGTGTGTGCCGGTTTTTAAGATTTTCGAGTACGATTTCCTCTAACTGATGGGGATCAGTCTGATTGCTGAAGTCGATTTCAAGTGTGTTGGCAATAATATAGGGCAGGTCACGGGCGGATTGGGTGCGCTTGAGCGCGATGAAGTAAGCGCCATCACGATACAGATGCCGTCGATGAAATGCGATCTGGGTCGCCAGTGCGGTTTTGCCAATGCCGCTGATGCCGTAGATAGTCAGCAGGTGACACTGTGTGGTGTTGAGCATACGCTGGGCCAGGGTAATATCGTCAACTGACTCCACAAACGGTGTGTCTGGAAGGACAATCGACGAACGGGCTTCACGCTGGGGTGGGCGAATCTGCTGTGAGCGAATCTGCTCATACAGGGCAGTCGTCTCGTCTTCTGGGAGAGCGTCGAGTTCGCTGGTAAGCAGCCGGGAAAAATCCTCATAATGCAGCAGCGCTTCGTTTGCACGGTTGGTATAGGCTAACAGCCGCATGAACTGGCGTTGCGCTTCATCCCAGTAGGGGTCGAGACTGACCAATCGGCGGGAATACAGAAGTCCGGTTTCGTAATCGATTTGTTTGACCGCGAGATCGACAATTTCGTATAGCAGGCGGGTGTAAATCTCATGCAGTTGGCGTTGCTTCTCACTGATCCATTCGGTAAGGGTGGCCGCATCACGAAATGAAACATCCGCCAGGAACCCCCCCTGATAGAGTTCGGCCAGCGCCCGCATGTGCGTGAGGATATCCAGCGTGCCGGGTGCTGAAAAGGCCGCTATACAACCCTTCTCAAACTGGCTTGCGTCGACTTGAAAGGGTATTTCTGGATTAATGGAGATGGCGTCACGTTCGATGATGATGGCATCCGTGACCTTCTGGCGCAGGCTGGACAGCACCGTTCGTAAATTTTTTAACGCCTGCTGGTCATTAGTCTCGCTCCAGAACATCATCGCCAGCTTCTTGCGGCTGTGGTCACCGGGGTGCATTGCCAGATACACAAATAACAGTATTGCTTTGGTGGAGATAAAATTCTCCGCGACTACTTCATTGTGCCGGATCAACAGCTTGCCCAGTGTGGTGATTTCGATGCCGTTGCTCATGTGATGTATATCTTTCCCGGTTTCTTTTCAGGCATTAAGATATGTTTTTGCGCAGCATATCTTTTGTGGCAGCCATTTCTGCGGCTTCTATCGCTTCATCCCATGTACTGAATGCGCGTATCGGAAACGCCATAATATGTGCAGTTAACTCGAAGATGTGCCGGATGCTTTGTTTGGATGTGACCAGATATAACGGCCCGCGATTCTTAAATCGCATGGTCGGTAATGCGCGTGGCAGCATCAGATAAATGGGTGGAAAGCTTTCTGCCTCTAAAGTATCCAGCACATTGTAGACTGTCTGGTCGGGTGCCTTCGTCTGGGCTTCGGTCAGAAATTTAACTGCATCTGATGTGAAGGTTATCGTATCTTCATCGGTGCAACGCCCTGAAATTCGTGATTTCAGGATGCAGTAGGGGAGATGCCACTCCATTTCACAGGCCATAAATTTCCTTTCAATGCCAGCAAGATTTCGGCTGGCAACCAGTTTAAGAGGAAGTATGAATATCTTCTTTACACGAGCAACGATAGCCCGATAGAGAATAGACCATTCGGCGTGCTACAACATCATGACTTTCTTCTTAAAAATTTAATCCACAATCGATGAATTGTCTTTCGCCAAAGCCAATTCAAGCACTTCTAGTGCCTCCTCATGCGTCTTGAAAACCCGTAAAGAAAAGTTGGTCACGTGGGCGGTCAGTTCGAAAAGGGTGCTGGTTGCGCGGTTCTGCGTGATCAGAAACAGCGGGCCGCGGTTCTTAAAGCGTAACACGGGTAAGGCGCGTCCCAACATTAAATAAACAGGGGGATAAATATCGACTTCTAAGGAATCAAAAATGTTATAAACCAATGTACCGGGCGCGTGGGTCTGCGCCTCGCTGAGGAGCCGAACTGAAACTTCCGCAAAATGATCAAAGTCCTCGGTTTTAACGATACCGGTTGCGTGAACTCTGATGACTCTGTAGGGGATATGCCAATCGATATCAAGCGGCATGAGGGTATCCTCCTGTTTGTGAATTAACCGGATTTGCCCACGGACAAATCCGGTTCCTGATAGGCGACAAGCTGGGCTTCCAGCTCTGGGTACATTGCACGGATTACGGTGAGCGCTTCGTCAAAGTCGGCGACTGTCGTCATCGGCTGTGATGAGATTTTGATCACCAGTGAAATGGCAAACTGGCCGCGATCACTGTTGGTAATCAGTGTGACGAAACCCGGTTTGGCCTGCCAGATGCGTGCATCAATCACCGCTGAAATCTGATTGACCACCAGCGAAATGGCTGTTCGCAAAAGTGAACTGAGATCGGCGTCACGCATGTCGATAATGCCGATCAGCACACGGTGTGGTTCGACCTGATTGGCCACGTCAATATAATCGGCAATTTCACGGGTGAAGTTGCGGATATTTTCCAGTGTAACCTCATCTTGCTGCCGAAGCCAAAAAACACGATTTGGGACAACCCAACTGAGTTGATAAGACATAATTTCACTTCCCAGATGACTAATGGGATGGCCTATGCTGCACCAGAGCGGCGTAGACGATCCATTACGTATGGTCATTGAAATAATCGCCATTGGCACAGGTTAGTTATTAAGAAAAGCAGGATGGCCGAACACTTTTTTACAAACGGCCACTCCTTCTATCATATACTATTTCAAGCCAACGGCTATTGTGGGCGTTAGCGCTATGCCGAACAGCCGCTCAGATTTGAACCCAAAATCAGCTTAGTGAAATATCAAAGCCTGCCTCCTTCTGATGATCGCTCATGAATAATGGCGGCCAGATATCTGGCCGCCATCGGCACAACGTGATTTTAGCTGGCTGGTCGCAATAATCGTCCGATCCGCCGCCCGTTTCCATCGGGCACCCAGAAGGGGCCATTCGAGGGCTGTACATTGGTTCCCTGGGGAACGGCATTACCAACTACCTGCCACCAGCGTAAGCCATCGGCACAAACTGGGCCGGCAATGATGCTCAGTGTCGCGCCTTCCGGGATCAGGTAAGGCATGACCGACCCTGCTGCGCTAAAGCGTGGATTGTAACTGCTGCCGATAATCGCTTGTTCACCCACCGAGAGTCTGTTTGACGGTGCCCGCTCACAGCCGACTTCTGCGCCATCCACTTCAGGGTTGGCTAATTCATCACCGGGGCCGGGGGGGAGTGGTGGGGCTGGGGTATTGGTCGGGTTATCGACTGGCGGCACTGCGCCGTTATAAGGCTCGATAAAATAGCCCGCAGCGGTGCCTTCGGCTACCCAGCCAACTGTGCCAAAACGATTGACCTGCCACCAGTACAAACCATCGGCGCAGGCCGGGCCATTGGTGATGCTGAAAGTATCGCCTGCGCTAAAGGTGGTCAGCAGGGCACCATTGGGACTCTGGCGCACATTGAGCGTGGTCATCGACAGCAGAACGCGTGCATCATTGCCTACAAAGACCCGTTGCGCTGGTGCCTGTAAGCATTCCGGCAAGGCAGGGGGCGGTGAAGTCACCACCACGCCGGGATTATCCGGCGCCAGACCGACATCCGGGATTTGTGCCAGTGCAAAGTTGATGCCCATGGGTGTGACATACACAACCTCGCTGCTGGCCGTCAGTTGGGCGATGTTCAATGCTGTGTTGGGCAAAAAGCCATTGGTGTAAAACAGGTTGTTGGCTGTGTTGATGACCAGATAACCATCGCTGGTGCCGTAGGCTTTGGTGAATTGCGGGTCAAACGGCATATAGGAATTGTTGCCGGGTGTGCCAGCGGTCAGCGCGATATTCCAGTTGCGATTGCCCTGGATGTCATCGGATAGAAACAGCACCCATTCATTGCCTTTTGCCCAGCGTGCCGCCAGATTCGAGCGAGTGCTGTCGGCATGAATCGTGGCCAGCGGACTGCCGGTACTGATCACACCGCGACCAATAGCATTCTGATTGGGTAAAAGGCCATTCTGATCGGCTGGTGGGAAGTTGGTATCGTTGTAACTGGTCACAACTTCGCCGGTCAGCAATTGCACCTGGGTATCTGCATAGACATACGGGCTTGGGCTGATCGCTGGGAGTGCCGGGTCAAAACCGAAGACCTGCCAGGCATAAGCCGGCCAGATAGACGCGCCACCGACTGACTGCGGGATCAGTTGAAAATGTACCGAAGTCGCATCGAGGTATTGCACGGCAGGTGCCGAAAGCTGTACCTGTGGCGCATTGGGGTGTGTCTGGTCGATAAAAGCGGTAGCCACACCGGTCTGGGCTTCAAACAGAATCACGCGCCATGCCGGACTGGCAAAGTCGCCAGAGAAAAAGCCTGCTGCGAAATACTGCGAATTGGCCGTGAAGATGTTTTCTCCACCCAGATTGATGCTCTCACCGGCCTGTGCCTGATGAGCCTGGAGGAAGGCGCCGGTTTCGAAATCGTAGATCCCAATGCCTTCAAAACCGCTGTTTAACTGGGAGACTATCACCAGAGTGCGGCCATTGGGTGAGATACGCAGATCGCGATACTGTGCCTCGTTGGGCAAATGGGGCCGGGGCATTGACCCCTGTTCACCACCGGCGTTAATCCAGTGAAGGGTGTCGGTTTCCGGCTGATAGACCACCGCATACCACGGGCTGGCTGGCAAAGGTTGCGCCGCCGCCGGCAGGACTGCCCACAGCATTAACAGACTAAAAAGGATAAAGAGTGTGCGCTTAATCATGATGACTTCCTATTAGTTGGTTGTCTCTTGGTGGGGGTAGGCTGCGGCAATTGCCGTCTGGGCGATGAGGCCATAGGCTGCGGCCCAAGCGTCACGCACTTCGTCCGTGAATGCCTCACCGAATGAATCGCCCAGCGCCCATAAAAGTGCCGCGCCGACGCTGTTCCAATGCTCAATGGTGACCCCATACTGCACATGGCGTTGGCCCAGGCTTTTGATGGCGGGGATAATCGCGCTGAGATCGTCCAGACTGCCGACGACAACGGCAATGGTCTGCATAAGTTTCATACGCTGTTCCGTCATGTCGCCATGAAACAGCGCTCTGGTGCTGCTATCAATCGCGAATAAGCGTTCATAAAAGCGGGACGCCAGGTGGTCAGCATCCATGACCTGACCAAAGGTGACCTGGACGATTTTTTTCTGTTCTCTAGTGATGATCATGGTAATTCCTGTTCCTTGAGTTCTTAAACTGTCGAGATTGAAATCAGAGTGTAGAGGGGGTGTATGCCCCTCCACAGGTTTTGCATGTTTATTAGAGGCAACCAGCGCCGATAACAGTAAACTCCATGTAATCCCCATTAAAGTTATATGGGACGGCATTTATGAACCATGGGCCCCCACCACACATCAATGGCAGCACATTTATCCACCATATCGGGTCTTCTTGGGCCTCTGTGTTGCCAGTGTCACCGATGGTGAGATCATCCGTGGCGCAATCAGGTGCCGGGTGTTCGAGTGGATCAGGAATGCCATTGGTATTGCAATCCAGGTCACTAAACGGCCCGTTCGCATTGGATGAGTCATCCGGCATGACAAAAATTATTCTGCCGCCTACGTCCGGCCCATCATCTTCACGCTGCACCAGATCATTAATGCGGGTTTCTTCGCCATCATCTTCGAACCAGCAGGCGGTCGTATCCGGCCCTTCTTCGATATAACTGTTGCCACCATAGCAGATGGAGACCAGTTGGTTGACACAATCACCGTCATTGGTGGGGCACCAGCAAGCTTCTACCAGGGTGGTGCCGGGTTTTGTAGCACACTGCATCGCCAGCGGGTCGATCACGCCCGGGCCATCGGGACCTTCGTTGCTGGCCAGATCATCACTGGCCGCGCTATCGCTGGCACCTGCATTCAGTTCGGTACAGGTCGATGCTAAAACCGCAACACGGGCGCTGAAGCCGATGGTGCCAGGGAGTACGCCGACATTCAGTTCATAATTTTTCAGGACGAACCAGATATCGGTACCGTTTTTGATGACATAACCCTCAGCTTCATAGACCACGCCGGGGAACAGTGAACCGACGACAGGTGCCGTAAGATCCGGGAGTTGGCGGACGTTCACGTTGCTGCGTGTGGCCGGGGTGATAAAGCAAGCATCTGCGGGCAGGGTCGGCGGTGTGAAAGGCGGGCAGCCGTTAGTATCAATGCTGCCGGGGACAGCCGGGCATTCGTCACGGACGTCCGGGAAGCCATCACCATCGGTATCCGGTTCGGGGCAGCCAGCGCGCTCCAGCAGGCCGGGTTCACTTGGGCATTGATCGCTGGTGTCAATGACGCCGTCACCGTCGCTATCAGCAGGCGGGCCGGTGGGTGTCGGGCCGGTAGGTGGCGGCTGTGGGCTGGGTGTAATTTCTGGACAGCCTTTGTTGGTACGTGGGCCAGCCTGGTTGGGACAGCCGTCCTCAGGATCGCGCAGACCGTCACCGTCGCTATCCGGTGGTTGGGCGGTTGGATTGGGGGCAAAGCCGCCGGGTTGGGCCAGCGCCCCTGTCGCCCCGATGGCGAGCAGTAGAATCAGGATAATAAGTGTTACGTGTTTCATGATGGATGTATCCTTATATAAACTATGATGGAATGGATAAAATTACTGACTGTTTCCAAGTGATCGCCATCAATGAGTGAAGCTTATGGCGAGTGGCTTAGATTGTTACGGACTTCGTTAGGTTAACCTTGAATTCATCCTACCGACCAAGCGCCTAAAAAGGGCTTATTGAGCGCCTAAGAGCGCTTAACACGGAATTTTTTACACATCTTTACAACTTGTGGGCGCAAAAGTGGGGTGCAAACGGATGATTGAGGGGTATTTTAATATTCGAGTCGCGTGGGAAAAGACCGACGATGGGGAGTATCCTTATCGCGCTCGAATAGACAACCACGTTTGGGTAATCAGAATCAATGATTTTCCAGAGGAGGAATTATATACGCTGCTCATTGATGATGAAGTGATCAGCGATTTCAGCGAGTGGCCTGCTTCATGGCAGAGATGAAATTTTTACGGATGATAGCCGAACGGATTGCCCTCGTCGGGGATGGTCTGGGCGGCGCTGGCGCTGAGTTGATCGAGTTCGTCAAACACCCATGATGGAATTTCGCCGCTTAAGGCATCTGCATTGGCCTGCGCCTGCTGCGGATTTTTCGCGCTGACCAGAACGGCAGTCACCGCGGGTTGATGCAGCAGCCAGCGCAAAGCCAGATGCACCAGCGAATGGTCTGCGCGTTGGGCCACCTGCTTGAACTGCTCAACCGCTTCATATACCTGCGGCCAGACATCATCGCGAAACAGCGTGATGCGCCAGCGCTGATCGCCTTCAATGAAGCTCAGTTGCCGCGCATATTTGCCGGACAAAATCCCGTGCGCCAGCGCACTGTAGACCACCACAGCAATCCCGTTTTCAGCACAATACGGCAGAATATCGCGTTCCGGGAAGCGCCAGAGCAGGTTGTATCCCATTTGATGTGCGTCAATCGTGCCGACTTCAGCCACCTGCTGCATCTGCTTGACTGAAAAATTGCTGACCCCCACCGCGCGGATTTTGCCCTGAGCGCGCGCCATTTCTAACCCCTCCATCAGCGGACGCAGGTCTTTACCGGTGCGCGGCCAATGGATGTAGTACAGGTCAATCACATCCGTTTGCAGGCGTTTAAGGCTGCTTTCGATGGCTTCCAGAACAGCCTGCTGGCTCATGTCGTTGATGTTGGCTTTGGACGCCAGGAACATTTTGTCGCGGCGGGTGGTGTCCTCGGCCATAAAGCGCCCTATGAGCTTCTCGGATTCGCCGCCGCCATAACCTTCCGCCGTGTCGAAATGGGTGATTCCGGCATCGAGCGCGACAGCCATCGCGGCCAGTAAATCATCGGCCTGCTGATTGTAATCCGACAGGCCATAGAAAGAACCACCCATACCCAGTGGGGCATGATAGCCGGTATTGGGGCCGATTTGCTGAGGTGGACGCGCGCTGGATTGGCTCATGGAAACATCCTGAGAGGGTAAAGTCATCGTGAAGGCTTAACCATACCGCAAATCAAAAATATTTGCTGATGGTGTCGTACAATCTGGCCGCACTGGCGAGCACATCAAAGTCACTGGTTTCGAGATATTCAATCGACAGATGACCGTTATAACCGCGATCTTTCAGCGTGCCTAACAGCCAGTCAAAATCGACCGCGCCTGTGCCGAACGGCACCTGCATTTTGTCACGATCCGCATCACGCAAATGCACATGGGCGGCGTGTTCCATCAGCCAGCCGGTTTCGCGCAGATCTATCCCCTGCATAACAAAATGGGTCGGATCATAGACCAGCGGCAAATCGGGCATCTGGTCGAGCAATTGACGCGCCTGTTCCAGCGTCTCGAAGGGGGAATTGACGTGCAGCTCCAGCGCAAAGGTCACGCCTGCCTCGCGTCCCATGCTGATCTGTTCGCGCAGAGTCGCCACGCAGTCGGCCAGCACGTCATTATACGGTCGATCACGGTCAGGCTGGCGCGGTTGGATAGCCGCGATGGTAATGTCCAGATGCTGCATCAAGCGAATCACCGCCGCGATTTCCCGCAATCGTTGGGCGTTAATCTCAGCACTGCGCTGATGAAGCTGCGGACTTACGCCGCTGTTGAGGGCAATCGGCTTGAGCTGATTCTGCGCCAGCAGCGCATCCACCGGGGCGACGGTGGCTTCAAAATCGTCGGCCAATGCCTGCGAATGTATGTGCTTCCAGCCATCAATGACCAGCAGATCGACGTTTGGGATAGCGATGCTGGCGATGCTTGACAGCGTTTCCGCCAGCGATGAATTGGTGCCTACCGATGTGGAACAGGCGATAGCCATGCGTTTTCCTCCATGAAATGTGGGGGCGCAAAAAGCCCCCACAGAGATTTTTGTGCTTACAACTCGTCGTTTTCCAGCATGATTTCCAGCGGGAAACGGGGTTGCTGCAAGGGCAATTCCAGCCGTTGATGCAACCGGGCGGATTCGTAAATTGCCATGACGATTTCCTGCACTTTGAGCGCCGATTCGCCGGATAACGGATGCGAATCCCCATTGCGGATGGTGCGCGCCAAAAGCGTGAAACTTTCCCCAATAGCATCGCTGCTGTTGGCGGCTTCAGCCGATAATTCAACTGGCTCCCACAGGCCATTGCTTTGCATCAACACCGGTGGATTGGCGCCGTCACCATTACGCAACAAGCGCCCCTCGCTGCCAAAGACTTCATACAGCTGATATTTGCCGCCTTTGGGCTGCATCGCCCCGGTGAAAATTTCAGCACGCAGACCCGTTTCAAAATCAAGCACGGCCATCGCGCCATTCTCGATGGGATGACCGTAACGGTATCCGCCGGACACATCATAACCGCTGCCTTTGGGTTCGTCGGGGTTGGGCGGCAGGCGATAGACCTGGCCGAGTACCGTTTTGACCGCTGCGTCCCCGGCCAGATAACGCACCATATCAATCAGGTGCGTGCCATCGCTGAGGACATCACCCGCACAGCTTGCCCGAATCAGACTGACTTCACCCAGCACACGGGAATCAATCAGCTGGCGCATTTTCTGGAACACCGGTAGCAACCGGCGCTGATGATTTACGACCAGTGCGATATTATTCTGCTGGCAGATTTCGACCATGCGCTGAGCATCGCCAAAATTGCTGGCCATCGGTTTTTCGCAGTAGATGCCGCGCACACCCGCTTCCGCCGCCTGAATAGTCAGCCGCGCGTGAGTGACATTATTCGTCGCCACAATGACGACATCCGGTTTGGCTTCGGCCAGCATCTGCGCATAGTCAGTATAACCTTTGGCGCCGGGGTGGGCAGCTTCAAAATCGTGCAGGCGTTCCTTCACCAGATCACAACCGGCGATCATGCGAAAATCTTCCTGTTCGGCGGCGGTCTGCGCCAGTCCACGCCCCATACCCCGGTAGCCGACAATGCCGATTGTTAGTTGATCGCTCATGCTTCGGCCTCCAGGCTTTTGATAAAGGCGATGCTGCGCTCAACCGAGTCTATCGGGTCAATTTCTGATGGGGGAATCAATTCGATTTCCATGACCAGCCGGTCAGGATGCGGCGCTTTGGCTTTCAGCAGGGCGTAACATTCGCGCAGGGGGACATCCCCTTCACCAATGACGGACGGCGCGACCTCAAAATGCAGCGGACGCGCATCCAGACGAGGGCTGACATGGTGGTCTTTGAAATGCGACCCGACCACATAGGGCGCGGCGATCTCGAAAGCGGGCATAGGCGCTTCACCGATTAAGAAGGTGTTGCCCGTATCGAGAAAGATGCCAAGATGCGGTACGCGCTGGCACAATTCAACCAGGTCGCTGCAATAATAATCGCCGTGATTTTCGATGCCGAAGGGCAGATCCATCTCCGCACAGGCCGCGGCCAGCGGCGGCAGCACCGCCGCGAGGCGATCCAGCTGCTGGGCTAATGAAGGCTCAGACGTGAAGCGGTGATAACGTGCCACGCCGATGGTGGCGAGAGGTGTACGGGTGAGGCCGCGATACTGGTCGATGAGTTTCGCGCCGGTTTCGACCTGACGTTTGGTTTCATCAATGTCGGCATTGAAGTAATCAATGTGTGGACGCACGGTCAGGCACAGATCGTTGTCTTCCAGAAACGCGCCGAGTTTCTCGCGTTCGGCCTCGCTCATTTTGCCCACTTCCTGAATGCTGATTCCGGTGGTTTTCAGCCCATATTTTTTCAGAAATTTAAGTTTGGCGTACAGTGGATCAGGATCAAGTTCAAGATACTGCTTCATCCAGACAAGGGCGTAACCCCATATCATTATTTTTCTCCAGTCATAAGTCGTCAGTCATCGAGGTGTACAGTGTTCAGGGTAAAGTGTTTAAGCCTGCTTTCAATGCTACGCGCTGTCCATTTGCAATCAGTGTGCCGGTGACACCTGTGGGTAACTCGATTTCGCCGCTGATCTGAGCGCCGTTTCGCTGCACGTCCACGCGGATAAACCCCTGTGGATGCACTAACGTCCCGCTGGCGTGGGTCAGGTCGCCCAACTGCGGCCTGATCTCTACTGTGCGGAAACTGAGGCTGACAGGGCGAATGCCGAGGATCGTCGCGAAATTGTGGAACAGCGGATGCGCGCTCCAACCGTGACAGTCGGAACGACTCGGCTCTGGTTTTTCGAGGGTCGTTTTTAAGCCTTTATCCAGCAGGGGATACCACAGGTCGGCCAGACGCTGGAAGTACATATCCATGCGTCCGCGCTGGCGGCAGGTTTCCAGCAGATAGTGTGAGAAATAAATGGTCGTGCGCGACAGATCGGGCGCGGTGAACAGCGCTTCGGCTATGCGGTTGGTCTGATTTTCATCCAGGGTGTCG
>JBBSQD010000186.1:0-12180 GCA_038258185.1 Aggregatilineales bacterium
AGATCCGTATGCAGGATATGCACTTCATCATAATGGTAGCGGGGCAGCAACGCATCCAGCGCCATCGTAATCGCCTCTGGGCGCTGCCCCAGCGTGGCCAGGAACACCGGACTGGTCATACAGTATACACCTGCCCCATGCCCACCGTCGTCTTGACCCCAACACCGCTGTACTGGGCAAACTGCGCCAACGCATGGAGATAGCGTCGCTCCGCTGGACGACACAACAAACGGTAGGTCACCCTGCCCGTAAAACCGGGGATAATCCCCTTTTGCCCCTTAGCAAACGTGAGGATCTCCGTTTGAATATTGGTGTGATCAATAACAATTTCAGCGTGCATGGTATCGTACAGGGTTTCTGGTAGTCGAAAGGGAGCAAATGCATTCCACCGATCCAGCAGGCTGCTGAACACGAGTTCCGGTTGTGGCAGGGGCGTAAAATACCCCCCTGTCCGCTTGAATGAAGTCGGTGAGGTAAAGGAGAAACTGATAAACGGCTTATCGCTTGCCTCATCGACTAACTGAACGTAATCCGCCTCATCATTCTCACTTCGTTCGGCCAGCACCCGCAGCAGCAGGCCGTGCAAATCAAGGCCTGCCTCCTTCCACATTGGAATCATCCCCTGCTGAAAGAGCGTGGTCAACTGCGGATGCAGCGTGGCGTAGCGCAAGTGCAGAGTAGCATCCCGGCGCACATAGAGCTGGTCATCCTGTTTGCGCCCTCCCATCAACGTACTGCTCGTAAAGGGTTTGGCCCCCGGTGCATCATGGATAAGTTTCGACAGCACCGGATGCAGGGTTTCCAGCGTATGCAGGAAATTGGCCTGTGCTGCCCGCCCCAACCAGGCAGGCACCTGCGCTTCGCGCTGCGGCTGAACGGCCAGTGTCACCGAACAGAGTTCAGACATGGGATGGTTTCCTAAGCATCATAACTAAAATTACTTTTGCTTCACCGGTGCGAAAACGCCATAGCCCTGCGCTGTTTTGGCACCAACCCCAAGTTCCTGCAAGGCCTTTCGCAGCCAGCGCCGTGTCTGTTTAACTGTATCTTCTGTATCGATAAAACCACCCCGCTGACCAATTGCAAAAACGAATGAAACCCCTTCAGTTACCGTGACATAGCTGACCGGATTGGGGTTATCACCGTCATCCGGGGCCTTACCACCCCCATTGGTATAGTATTTGACGAAGTGTGGTGTCATAACGTCCAGCGTAAAAATTGAGTTGCGGGGATCAAGATACTTCAAAACTGCATCGTAAAAAACACATCCCCCGGCGTTTTCCTGACTGCCAAACGCTAGTCGATAATGGAGCGCTTCAGGTAGATGATCGTAATTTCCAGCTATCAGCAATTCATCAAGCTGCTTAAGTGCTTCCGATTCGATTATTACGTTGATCTCAGCGTGGGCTGCGAGTGTAAGCAAAGCATAGCTACGGCATAAACCCTTGAGAGCACTTCCGGGGATATAAGGCAAGCCAGTAACTGGATGCAGTGTAATGCCGAATTCCAGCGGTCCTTTGCCACCTAGTCCCACAATGATCCGTCCCCTAGCCCGCATCTCAAAGCGTGAGGCATTGTTTGTCAGAGCCATCCAACGCGTAAGATTGGCCACAATTAAATCTTCCAAGGCCGAGCCGGTAAAACGCTTAAGTGTTTGAGCCAACCATTCTGAGCGAACTTTGGCATTCTTTTTACCTATCACATTATCATTGCGAATGGCCTCGTGTGGGATATAACGTGCCAGGGTCAAACCAAGATTCAGACATTGGTCAGCTTTAGCTTGCAGTAAACGTTGTGTGTCACTAGGGACAAGATATTCGTAAGCCATATTACCCCTCGTCACTCCGCCAGTCTTTGGCCTCCACGAAACGCTTGAGCCAGTGCAGATATGCCAGCGACTCGGAGGTCGCACGACGGTAATCGCCACTGGATTCATGCAGCACCCATTGCAATAAATCCCGGTCGGCAGTCAAACGCTGGCATACGTAGGCAGAGAGATGCTGATAGGCGGCGAAATGAGGCTTTGTTCGGTCTTCCTTGCCCTTTGCCAGCAGGAAAGCCAATGTTTGCGCCAGTCCATCGCTAAGAATCATCGCCGGAAGCCCGCGAATCAGCGAACCATATTCCTTCCTAAACTTTTCGTTTTCCGCTTCTACCTGTTCGATCTGTGCCCAGGCACTGGCGGCGCGTTCCTGCTGTAAAGTCTGTGAAGTAGTTGTCATGCTGTCTGTTCCTTTTCACTCGACCACCAGCGCAGCGCGACAAAGCCCTGCCCGGTCGTCTCATCGCCGCCCACCTGGATACGTGCAGGAACGCTTTGTTTCAGCCCTATTGCCAGATCACTCGCTTCCAGTTTATTCCCATCGCGTGAAGCGGAAACATTGACCATGCTCATCAGCAGCGTATCTGAGGGCAGCGCTTCCTGTGTCCACAATGCGCCGCGTTCAACTGTCTTTTTAGCGCTGTCAATGCGTACTCGTGTGACAATCTCCGTACTGTTCACCGTAAATTCGGTGAAGTCATCGTCGGACAATATCACAAGGCTGTTAGGCAATTTCTGCCGCCAGTAATCATATTCGCCCCCTTCAGGCAGAGCGTGATTTGCGAACCACTGAGCCAACCCATCTACCTCAGCCGACTCCATGACGCTGAACGAAAATTCTTCCAGCACCACCTGCCGGCTGGTTGTGACCAATGACCGCGCTGTAACCACTGCCTGACCTGATTTCACTTCTTGTGGGAAATCAGGCAGTTGAGCAATATTACGCCGCGCACGTGCCAGCACCATTGGGCAGGTGACATAAGCAAAGACCCCTGTCAGTGAGCGAACCGGGAACAACACAATCCGAGCATCCCCCACTGAAAGTGCCCCAGCATAACTGTCATTCTCGCGCCGTGACTGTCGCAGGTTATCCATGTCGTCAGTGCTGGGACCGAAAAGCGCCTTTTCATAATCAGTCTTCAGGAACTGGCTGCGTAGAGCGCCTTTAATGCCGCTCCCCTGTACCAGTGGGTGCCGTGTGGTCCGTTCCCGTTGGATAGGCAAATCCACCGCCGAAACCGTGCTCCCTGTGCCTGCGTGCAACGAGGTCTCTGTATATAAAAAAAGTGCCAATTCTCTCATCATATTTCTCCAGATTTATTGATTTACCAGGTGCCAATAGCAATACAACCAAACCCCATAGCCGCGAAATCGGCTGTATCCGGTGGTGTTTCAGTAAACGGATTATCTGATACATGTCCCCCTTCAAAATAATAGACACTACCCGCAGGTACAAAATGCCGCAGCGGCTTGGGTCGATTATGTGCCACATCCCAGCCACTGATTGCCAACGGTTTACCAACAACTGCCGACACCAGTTTGCCTTCTCCCACCCACGGTGACCAATCACCGTTTTCAGGCCGGTATCCCTCCCTGAAGTAGGCAGGTGTCAGCAAAACAATTTTGAATCGTCCTGTGTGGTTTACATTTGGCATCGCAAACCCGTTCACAACGTTAAATTTCGCTGAGCGCGACTCACCACCGATACGAATAAACCCAGACTCAGCTAACAATGGCTGGTTGAGATGCACCAGTAAGCCGACATGCTCATGCGAGCGTACAAAGCGTGCCCGGTAAAGCAATCCTTCCGCATGACTGCGCCGCTGATGATTCATCCCCAACCCCATGCGGTCTTCGTAGTCAAACACATCTTCTCGCAGTTTCCCAGTGATCTCCTTCGCACTAAGGTAATTCTCAAATTGACTTTGAGACAACCATTTTTCTAAAGGTTTGTAGCCCTCAGGTTGTATGAGTGGCTTCCAGTCTAAGAACGGCTGATTTGTCTGGAAATCCACTACATCAGCTGGTTTCAGCGTTGCAAATTCCTGCATCTCTTCATCGAACACCAGGTCAAGAGGGGCATGAACTAACAATTCGACTCCATTGTCATGGTCTTCTGCAACGAAAGGCCCCATGATTTTAAGTGCTCCCAGACTTGGTCGCTGATCCGCAAAACCGGCATGACCCACGGCATCATAAATACTATGCCGTTCTCGCCCTGCAGCGTAATCCTTCCAATTGACCCCCTGTGACTCCAGGTAATGTGTGCGGATCACCCCCTGCATGGTCTGGGGATTAGGCGGAAACTGACTACGAGCAACAAAATTCTGCTGAGCGCTGAAGGGCTTGGAGTCGCGAAACATCAAGACATCCTGGGGTTGGATAAAAATCCACTGACCACTCATACGATAACCTCCTGTGTGGGCTGGGCGAGAAAGCGTGCCAGGATCGCCCAGTGCGCTATACTCTCCCAATTAAATATGAGTGTGTCATAGTCTTCAATATCCCCGAAGCTCGTGATTTCGCCGGCTAATTGCTCGATAGCTTGCTTGGCATTGTCATTAACACCTTCAGCAGTTCGGCGGCGCAACAACCGTGTGACTTCGGCCTTCCGAGCCTCCGGCTGCACGTGCCCGGTCAGATCATGAGCAACCGTTAGCAGGTCATATCCCAGCTTGCCGGAAAGTTCGCCTTCACTGAAGTGGGTATATAGTTTTTCAACCAGATCAATAATGGGCCATTTGCCGCCCGCATGTCGGATCGTGCCAGAACCGTGTGCCTCTGTCACCACTACTGCATCACGACCATATCCTTCCTTTGCCATATGCTCAGCCTGACGGGCCATCTCTAGCGCCACATCCAGCGGGAAATCGTAAGGCGTGATAGCGATCCCTGCACTGGCAGTACAACCAGTCAAAGTATAAAAGGCTTTACGCAGCTCATAAGCACAGCGGAGTACATGACTTAATGGCAGCAGTGCCAGCACATCATCTCCCCCGGCATAAATAAACTGCGCCGTTGGACCACCATGTGCGGCGATGATCTCCGGGACAATCTGGTCAGCAAACGCAGCCAGCTTCCTCGAAAAATCCTGATGTTCTTCAAGCTGGGTAAATCCGGATAAATGCTCCCCCATCTTATCCCCATCCATGTGCAGTACCGCCAGATAGCCTTCCTGGCGACGACCTGGTTCGTCCTGCTCATCTTCTTCGTCATCCGTCAGACCGGCGATAAAGCGTGTCGACCTCGGTCTGCGGACCACACCCAGGTCACACTCTGCGCGCCGTGCCAGCCGTTTAACCAATGCCACCGTGCCCAGGTACTCGTTGGGTCTGAACTCGATATTACGTTGATCGTTGAGGCGCTTCTTCAGGCGTTCCCAGTCGAAATTGAGCGCGGATTGCGACCCAGTGAGCGTGCATTTGCGCCCTGGTTCCTCGACCTGGGGGAAGTGCCGCAGCAGTTTACGCTGAGTCAGAGCGGTATTCGCGCGTTTTAGAGTGCCGCCGTGATCCTGCTGAACATAGGGAACAGCTACCCAATAAAACTCGATCCAGTCATCCATCTGACGCTCGAAAGTCAACTGCCAGTCGCCCACACCGATCCGATCCGTCAAAAATTCGTACACTTTAAATGCAAATGCATCACGCCAGTAGTCACGTACTGCATGAGTAACGTTATCTGTAACCATCTGCGGCTCGTCATCACTGATAAACGCAAAACGGTGCGGTATCCCTTGTGGCAGCTCTCCGTTGTCCATCACCATCGGAAATATCAGCCTGAAGTCCGATGAGGACCACGCGGCAATGAGTCCGGCCCGTGACAATTCACTCAGCATCCGACTGCCAACAAATAAATCCTGGGTGCGCCGCCCCGCTGCAATGAAGGACTGCACAGGGCCAAGCTGAAATAGAAATAAATGTGTCATTATTTACCAGCCCCCCCAGACCCGGTCGGCATGAAAATATACTTCCGCCTCTTCCATAAACTCCTGGAGATGTTTCCAGTTCATACCGGAATGGGTATCGTCTGGTTTTGATCGCAGCGCTGTCAGAATAGGATAATACAGGTTGCCCTCATCTGTTTGGATTCGGCGGATCTGGGCAATGAGTGGCGATGAACGCCGTGGTCTGATACCACCAAACGCTTTTTCCCGCTCCAGGTGCGGTGATCGACGTAAAATGTTAGTAAACAACTCTTTGACTGCCGCTTCGTAGTCGTCATAAGCTATTCTCCCAACTATAACCCACGAATGTGCAAGGTTTAATGTGGGAAAATCAGGCACGATATGACTTGGTGGTGCAGAGGCAACCTGTTTCAGGCAATCCCGAATCAAGGTAACGAGCGCTTCCGAGTCTTGCGGTGGACTGTACCAGCCTTCATTAGCTGTAATTTGTACCGCGCCAAACATCCGCCGGGAACGCCGTCCAATCCCCCCTAACAATGACCATAACTTGAGTGCATTGAGTACATCATCGGGCAGTTTCATGCCGGGAGGTGTAACCAGTTCTAAATCATAGAGCTGGCCGGGATTCAAGGCTTTTTGATAGGAACGCTGATTGTCATTCGCCCGATGGGGTAACATTGCATATGACCCATATTTCTCAGGACTATCACGATAGACTCGCACGCTGACCGCTGAACCATTACTGGTTGAACCAAAGACCTTGCTTTCCTTCTGCCATACATCTGCTAGCGAACTGGTCGATGCCCCGATCATGGCCCGCAACCAGTAACGAAGCTGCCCTCGAATTGAAGCTGCCCGCATCTCCGGCATGTTTTTGTCTGTCCCAGCAATGAAAGCCGGACTAATCAATCTGAGTTTAAACTTATAGACAGTCACGGATCCCGCTCCATATAATATTCCACTATTCACATCCTCCTATAAGTAATCCCTCTTTCATTTCTCAGTATAGCCAGAAAAATAATCTGTGCTTGAGGGCTACCCCCTAATTTCCCAAATTATTCATGAATTTCCGCCGTGACTTCAATTTCTGCCGTTATTATACGTTGACTTAATTCTCTCTCGTTTGACTTCAAAACGTGACACCGGGTCGCAAACAGCGCATTTGGGGTGATCCGATAGCGTCCCAGCGAGTTCACCCTGCTTTTTCGGGACTTAAAATCGGCAGCCGATTCCCCGATTCCCACACTTTTTGGTTTCTTTTTTGTAATGCCCGCGCACCAATCAATTTTGTTGCGCTGACTTGCGCTTTTATATAGAACTCGCTATGATATGACTATGAAGTCAACTGACAGTCACTACGGTGGCTAATCCCTACGGGGAACTGAAACCATCGCTATTATGACTCCGGCTAGAGATATTTCTGTTGTCACTGCGGTGGCACATCCCTACGGGGAACTGGGATCAAAATGGATCTGACGAAACTCCCCCCACTTTTCGTGCAATAACCGAGTTTCGTCAAAATCACTTGCCAGTAATGATTTTTGAGTGTATGGTAGAAAAAGTGACTTGCGAGAAGGCCGTTTTCTGGCGTTTTGATGCTTTACAGGTCAAATATGACTTGAGCGCTTCAGAAAAATTAAGCGGTTGCAAAGCACACTCGCCCCTACGGGGGACTGAAACTCAATAGCCCATCGCGAAACGAACACTCTGACGTTGTTGCAAAGCACACTCGCCCCTACGGGGGACTGAAACAATCTGAATGGTGTATTCCCCGCCCGCGCTGTTAAGTTGCAAAGCACACTCGCCCCTACGGGGGGACTGAATATCTCAAAGCCTCGCTACAGGGTCATCCGATTTTTACGACAACTCAGCCTCTAACCATGCTTGAACAACTCCATGATCCGCACGCAAGTAAAAGTCATTGACATCCTTGCCCTGTGGTACCTGCACACATTTCACCGCCCGCGATAAGCTCGCAATCTGCGCTGCCGCTCCTTCACCTGCATCGTCCGCATCCATCCGCACCAGAATTTTCGGCGCTGCAATGAACTTCGGGAACCAGCGGGGGTTGATGTCCCGGTTGGCGGCACTGCCAATCGCCGTGGCTGAGATCAGGCCAGTGCCGACCTGCTGGGCAATCAGGGCATCAAACTCGCCTTCGGTAATCAGGAGCGGTAGTCCGGGCTGGATGTCATCGGCCACATATAAACTGCCGCTGATATTCCCGCCGCTGACCTGCTGGTAACGCTGCTGCCCCGCCGCCCGCCGCACCTTGATGCCCCAGATGCCACCGTCCGCAAACCAGGGAATAGTGATGCCACAGGGGATGTTAAGACCTGCAATCGTTTGCCACTCTGTATAATGGCCGGGGATGTAGCCCAGGCCAGCCGCGATAATCGTGGCTTCGGTCAGTCCGCGCTCGACTTCCAGATAGTGCCATGCTCGCCGACCAGCCTGGCTCCACAAAGTATCCATCGCCTTGTAAGCGATCTTCAGTGCTGCCTGCTGCCAGGCGACATCTGGCGGTTCCGAGATGGCTGGCAGCTTTAAGGCTGGTGCGGGGCGAGGTTGCGCCAATCGCGGCAGGTCACCGACTGCCAGACGTTTACAGGCTGCGTGAAAGGACAGATTGTGATAAGCCTGAAGCCAGCCAAGCGCATCCCCGCCGCGACCACATTTGCCAAAACAGTGCCAGTGATCGGCATACACCACCAGTGAGAAACCCTTTGTTTCTCGGTGCAGCGGACACTTGTAGCTGCTGTACTGAGCATGACGGGATTTTGGCTTGCCTAGATCCCGCTCGATCAGCTCGCGACAGTCGATCCGGGCTTTGAGATAGTCCACATCAATCATACGTAATCGCCTTTCTCATAAACTTTCGGCAGTGGAAATGCCACATGTCACATGTCACAAGTTCTGACTTGTGGCATAACCCCTGCCAGAAGTGCCTTTAGTCTTCAGCCAACTGATAAACCTGGGCTGAGCGGCCACTGGTTTTCCGCTCCAGCACCGTGATCACACCTGAATCCAGCAACGCATCAACTGCCAGATAAGCTTCCTTGCGGTTCTTGATGCCGGTGCCCCGATGAATTTCTCGCTTGGTTGGTGGCGCTTCGGTCTGCACACGGGTGATGAAGTCGAGGATCTTCTCCTCATTCTTCACATCCTGGCTGACATTCAGTTCAGCCAGCAGGCGGTGCGCGGAGGCACGATATTCCTCAGTGAGCAGCTGCGCCCGTGCCCAGTGCGCCAGGGAGATGCGCGGCACCTCTTTGGCACCGGCTTCCACCCAATCCATCACCGTCAGGATCAGCGCCATCTTCATCGCCTGCACGGGAAAGCGACCATAATTGCCGCGCAGGCGTTCATCCAGACCGCGCCGGGGATCAGTCAACTCGTGCATCGCCTCAGAGTAGGCGTTGAAGCGGGTCATGACTTCCGGTTCCAGCAAGGCTTCCACCGCAGGCAGTTGCGCTGGTTCATCCGCGTTGTAGAGCGCTTCCCATTCCGGGGGCGGCGGGAAGGCATGGTGAATCCGCAGCAGTCGGGCTTTCAACCCTTCCAAGACTTGGTGCAATTCCGGTGAGGGATCACTGACCACATAGGGCACATCCTTCTCGGCTGGAGTCAGCGGCAGGATGCGGGCGATCAGCCCACTTTCCCACTCGGTATCGGTCAGATAGCGCGCCAGCATCGCCGGGGTGGTCGCGCCGATCAGCGACAGCGCCGGGTTGTAAATGATCAGTTTGCCATCCCCTCGTAGTTCGCGCTCCAGCCGATCCGGGGCATCAAATAACTGCATCAGCGCTTCGGCATGACCTTCCATGTACTTCTTAGGAATAAGAATCTTGCTGGCTTCATCAATACTCATCCCGCGCTGACCGGCAAAGCGGATACCGCGCTCTTCCAGCTGCTTCTCACTCGGCAGCAGCTGGTCGTAATTGGTCGGTTTCTGACCAGCCAGTTTCGCCATGAGCATCTCTGGCGTGGTCGTTTCGGGCAGGAGTAAATGCTGTAAGGTACTCCGCACCAATTTGGTGATGGCCTTCAAACCGGTGCTTTTGTGGTAGTAAGTGGTCGGCGCCACCCACAGGAAATACAGATTGGGATGAATGTCATCGAAGCTCAGCCGCAGCACACAGCGCCGGGCGATAGCTAAACCCGCCGCCCACAGCGGTGCTGACTCAAGAAAGATGGCGGGGGTCATCGGGGATTTGCGGCGCAGCCAATCGGTGCAGTCGCGGTGAAAATGACCGACCTGACCCGCCGCTTCAATCAGGTCGGCATCCAGATGAGCTTTAGCGGGCAAAGCCGGGACGTACAGTGCATCCCGCTCGTCTGACGTTTTTGTCGGTGGGGGACTTTGCGGATCGATATACATAATCTGCTGCATGATCTGATGATCGCTGGTGGCGAGGGTTTGCAGTGTTTGCCAGCCAGTGGGATTGTGCTGCGGGTCGAGCGTCTTCAGCAGCAGGCTGGCGAGCGGGCTCAGCACCAGATCATCGGGCACATCCAGTTTGGACAAAACCCGCCGAAAGGCATAGGCATCATGGGCGGTCAATCGCAGGGTAGAAGTATTCATGGTCGTCTCCAGGCAAAGTTAAACCAAAGTCGTGTGAAAAAGGACTAAAAAGGGTCGGATTCAGTTGCAGCGGACTGGAGACTGTGATACAGTTTAAGGGTCTAGGTTAAACCATATCGTTGTCATCCAGCCCACCCATTAGCGTTTGAGTGGGCATTTGTTTTTATGGGGGCTCACGGCTTCTTTTAGACATTCCCATTTCCATTCTATGTCCTGATAAGTCAACGCACGTTGACTTATCTACTCTTCAGCCAGTTGATCTCTGATGTTTACTAAAAAAGTGATTGTGCTTTCGATCCGCGCTCGCGCCATTTGGGGAGTACGTTCTTGGCTGAGTAAATCACGAATGAAATGCCGGTCATCCTTTGCGCTCATTTTCTGCATCAACTTAACAAAGCTGTGAACGTGTGGGGATACATTCTCGATAGAATTTGAAGAGTCGTCATCCATTCCCCGTTCAACAATATCCCGCACTTGTCGCCCTGTTAAGTGAAATTGGATAATGTGCTGAACCATTTCCGCATGAGTTTCAGGGCTCAGTTGTAAAATAGGTCGAAGTGCATATTCATCTAAACTATTTCGATCAGCGAGTTCAAAGGCTTCATCTGAAAGCCTTAGTAAATCCTTGTATTGGTTAAACCGCTGTTTGGTAATGCCTCCCATTGCTGAGTAAACCACCTCAGATGCCCCTCTTGGAAGACGTAATTCCAATGCTTGTCGATAGAAGTCTAGGGGAACTGCATTATTCGGCATCTCATAGTTATGAACATATAGCAGCAGCAGAGCGGCTTGCCGTGCCATGGCAATGGCTGACAGACCTGAGCGAGCTGTGTTCTCCTTGGCTTGCCGAAAGGCTGATGCCGATGCGTTCGGGATGATGATGCACGGGATCATGCCATCACTCTCATAGCCGGGAATGAAATCACGCAGCAACCAGGTGGCCCAGTAGCGCCGTTCACCCGTCTCGATGCGAAACAGTCGCGTCACGCCTTCTGAGACATCCACGACTGTCAGCGGATTGACCTGCCCATCATCGCGGATGGTCATTGCCAGATTGACCAGATCACGCACCAGTTGTTCTTCGGGGGAGAGTGCGGGCAACTCCTCACTGTTGTCGTCATCCGGATTGCCCAGCAGATCCAGGACATTGCTGAAGGGTCGTCCATGCTGCCGAGCCGCTAGTTGCGCCGACTGGATCAGTTCCCGTAAAGCCTGCGTCGGGGTCATGCGATCCCCATGAAACGCCTGATAGACCTGATCCGGCAGCACCCGCCGCGGTTGCAGGGGATCGGGTCGCACCAGTTCCAGCAGGATGCGTTCCACCCGCAGGCTGTTGTCCTGTAGAAAGTTCAGGTCACCACCGCCGAGCATATCGGCGGTGACCGTGTCCAGCAGGCTGGTATGGATCTCCCGTTTGTTGCGGGCCATGGCTTACGCCCCTTTACGCCGCGCCATCTGGCGCACAAACGTACTGACCACTTCAGCATAGGCCACGCTGGCAGCCGCTTTGGGATCATAGTTGAAGATGCTCAGATGTTTGTGATGCGAATACGACACCGCTTCATTCTGCGGAATGACCCCACACAACAACTGACCCAGCACAGCATGCGATTTGAGTTCGTCCAGCAGCTGGTTGTGACCGCGAATGCGACTGTCCATCTTCGTGACGAGAATGCCACTCACCCGCAGATTGGGATGTCGCCACCCTTCCCGAATCTCATTGATCTTGTTGATGACACTCAGCAACCCCACCGTCTCCAGATAACGGGGCTCGACCGGCACAATCGCATCGGTGGCGGCCAGTAAGCCCATCTCCGTCATGAGGGAAAAAGAAGGTCGGGTGTCGATGACAATGGCAGCATAGTG
>JBBSQD010000187.1:0-12178 GCA_038258185.1 Aggregatilineales bacterium
GGCGCCTACTGGCGCGGGGATGAAAAGCGCCAGCAGTTGACGCGCATCTACGGTACGGCCTGGGAAACGCCAGAGCAGTTGCAGGATTACATCAAGCTGCTGGAAGAAGCCAAACGCCGCGATCATCGCGTGGTCGGTGAAAAGCTCGACCTGTTCACGATCAGTCCGCTGGTGGGTAAGGGTCTGCCCCTGTGGAAACCCAAGGGCGCAACGCTGCGCGACACGCTGGAACGCTGGTTGCGCGATACGCAGATTGACAATGGTTATCTGCCAGTTGTCACGCCGCACATCGGTAATCTGGAATTGTACAAAACGTCAGGGCATTATCCCTACTACAGTGACAGCCAGTATTCGCCGATTGATGTCGATCAGGAACAGTTCCTGCTGAAACCGATGAACTGTCCGCATCACATCATGATCTACAAAAGTGATATGCACTCTTACCGTGATCTGCCAGTGCGTCTGGCGGAATTCGGCACGGTCTATCGTTACGAGCAATCCGGTGAACTCAACGGTTTGACGCGCGTCCGCGGTTTCACGGTGGATGATGCGCATCTGTTCGTCACGCCGGAGCAGCTTCTGGGTGAATTTAAGGATGTGGTGCGCCTGATTCAGGACATTTTTAATTCGCTGGGTCTGACGGATTTCCGGGCGCGGGTGGGTACGCGGGACCCTGAAAGTGACAAATATGTCGGTGATGACGCGCTGTGGCAAAGCGCCACGGACGCAATTATCGAGGCTTGTGAAGACCTTGGCTTGCCGTTTGTGGTCGAGGAAGGTGAGGCGGCTTTCTATGGGCCAAAGCTCGACTTCTTGATCCGCGATGTGCTCAAACGCGAATGGCAGTTGGGCACGGTACAGGTCGATTACAACCTGCCGGAACGTTTCGATCTGGAATATGTCGCCAGTGATAACAGCCGCCAGCGTCCGGTGATGATCCATCGTGCGCCGTTTGGCAGTATGGAGCGTTTCATCGGCATTCTGATCGAGCATTTCGCCGGGGCATTCCCGGTGTGGCTGTCTCCGGTGCAGGTGATGCTTATCCCAGTGGCCGACCCGCACAACGACTACGCGGCGCAGATCGCCAAACAGTTGAAAGCGGCGGGGCTGCGCGTCGAAGTCGATATGGGCAAGAACCGTATGGGCAACAAAATCCGGACGGCGCGTGATCAGCACATCCCTTATCTGCTGATTGTGGGCGATAAAGACATCGAAGCCGGGACGGTCAGTGTGCGTCTGCGCACGGATGAAGACCTGGGCGCGATGCCCGTTGACCAGTTTATCAGTCTGGCTAAAGGCCTGATCGAAAGCCATTCGCTGGAATTGCAGTAAATCCGCATCAGGTTACTCTTACGTAGCCCCTCTCCCCTGAATTCGGGGGTGAGGGGTTAAACAGACTTAATCATTTTCGTCGGCCAGCAGCAGCGTGCGACCGTCACTCAGCAGTTTGATAACCCCAATCGCGACAATAAAAATCTCCAGTCGACCCAACAACATGCCGATGGTCTGCGCCCACATTAAACTGGGTGGTGTCGTGAGCGAAGTCACCCCGACCGATAGCCCGACTGTGCCCAATGTGCTGGCATACTCAAACAGACTTTCCGCCAGACCATAACCATGTGCCGCCATATACCCCGTGCCAGCAATCAGCACAAACAGATACACAAAAACGAATAAGGCCACCTGGCGCAGGGTGCGATCTGTCAGGAAACTGCGCTGATCGCCCTGCCAGACGGCGGGTTCATTGATGCTGTGCGGAGGCATAAATGCGCGTTGCAATTCCCAGCGCACGCCTTTATACAGCAGGTAAATCCGTATCTGCTTGATGCCCCCGGCAGTTGAGCCGCTGCCGCCGCCGATGACCATCAGCACAACCAGTACCAGCCAGCCAAATTCATTCCACGGCAGATAACTCACGCTGGCAAAGCCGGTGCCGGATAATGCCGAAACACTCTCGAAAATAGCGACGCGCACCGCTTTATCCTGCGCTGGATAAATGCTCAGTGTCACGATCAGAAATAATAAAATCATGGCGACGGGCAGTAAAAGCGCCATCAGCCGCACTTCACCATTGAGGATGACCGGACGAAACTTACGGCGCAGCAGGGTAAATGCGGTCAGGAAGTTGAGCTGTCCCAGCAGCATCAGCACAATCGCTACGGCTTCGATGGCGGCGCTATCCCAATGACCAATGGACTCGGCTTTGGTGGAAAAGCCGCCTGTAGCCACGGCGGTAAACGAGTGATTCACCGCATCGAACCAACCCATCCCGGCCAGCTTAAAAGCCAGCACGCCGACAAAGATATAACTCAGGTAAATGCGCAGCACAATCGAGGCCGAGCGGCGGACATGCGGCGCAAGCTGATCGGTGCGACCTTCAGCGGCGCTCAATCCTGCGCCGGTTGGCCCGGAGATGGCGCTGATGGCGAAAATCACAAAGCCTGCGCCGCCGACCAGTTGAATGATGCTGCGATATAACAATATGGTGCGCGGTGCCTGCGTGACATCCACCACAGACAGGCCGGTTGTCGTCCAGCCGCTGGTGGATTCAAACACGGCCTGCGTGAAATTGAGATTGACGGTAGTGATAAAGGGCAGCCCGCCCATTACACTGGCGACCAGCCAGACAATCACCACGATTACCGCGCCTTCCTGTAAGGTCAGGCTCATGGGGTCATCAGGCGAAAACCAGCGCCACAACACAAATCCGCCGATGACCAGCGGCAGCGCGGCAATCAGAAAACTATCAATCACATGGGCTTCATCAGGGTAAAAAAAGAGCAGCAGCAGCGGCACCAGAAAAAACAGGCCGATGGTCATCAGCAGGCCGCCACTGTAACCCAACAGAACGCGATAGCGCTGGCGCAGATAATCGTGATAACGCACTTAGTCCTGTACCCCGCATAAAGTCACCAGATCCTGTTCTTCATGTTCCGGGTGGCTGATGAGGATGAGGTGATCGTGGGCCTGCAGCCGAGTCGCGCCACGCGGAACCAGCACGTCGTCGTTGCGGATAATCGCCGCGATCAGTGAGCCTTCGGTCAGTTCTAATTCGATTAATGTTTTGCCGATTGCCGGCGATTCTGGATCGAGCCGAACATCGGTGACATTGATGCGCCCCTCGGCAATCGGCATCAGCGCGGTGATATCATCAAAAGTGGCCTGCTGCTCGATCAGCGAGGCGATAATCCGTGTGGCGGAGAACGCAACGGTAATGCCCAGCTTGCGAAAAATATCCTCGTTCTCCGGGTCATTGACCAGCGCTAAAGTACGCGGCACAGCAAACATTTTCTGAGCGATCTGGCACGAAATCAGGTTGTCCTGATCGTGGGAGGTGAGCGCCATCACCACATCGGCACGGCGTGCACCAGCTTCTTCCAATCGCTGCACATCGCTGCCATCTCCCAGCACGACTAATGCCTGAGTCTGCTGCGCCAGTTCGCGCGCACGGGTGTCCTCACGGTTGATAATGGTCACATGATGACCTTTATCCACAAACTGCCGCGCCAGGAAATAAACGGTTTTATCGCCGCCTACCATAATGATTCGCATGTTACAGGTCGTCCTTATAATCAATAAATTCTAAAAAGGCCGCAGCCGTGAGCTTGGTAGGGCTGATGGTGGCGATGTCAAATTCACGATAGAGCGCTTCACGCGCCGGGTCATAAACGCGGGCGACGACATTGGGTACATTAAAGACCGTACGGGCAATCTGCGCGACCATCAGATTAATGTTATCGGACGTGGTGGTGGCGAACAGATAATGCGCCTGACTGATTTTTGCCTGTCGCAGGATATGCAATTCTGACGCATCGCCCATGATCTTGAAACCGCTGAATTCCACTGACAGTTTATCGAACGCGATCTCCTTGCGGTCAATCACGATGACACGGTGCCCGTTGGCGCTGAGGTTATTTGCCAGACTGCCACCTGCACGGCCACAGCCCACGATGATGATATAAAAGGATTTTGCCATAATTGTGAATCGTACCGGAATTCTCATCGGAAAGGCACTCATTATACGCATAACCCCCAAAATATGGGGAGAGTGGTTTATTCTCAAAATCATTCAGCTCAGCGCTGATGTTATAATCAGTAGAAAAGTGGAAAGAGATAAAATGGCTATTCCTAAGAAAGGTTCACGCTTAATCACCGTAGATGGTATTCAGTACCGCTGGTATGTACGACACAAACCAAGTTACTGGCAGGAGTTTTTTGAGGTGAAATACGGGTTTGCCGTGGAGCAGGTAACGTCAGCAAAGACCAGCACCTTAGTTGTACATACTCCTTATTCTCGACCTGATTGCCTTTATGATCGCAATGCAGCCGTGATCCGTCCATCGGATGTTGCTGAGGCGATACAATCTGCAATCAAGGCGGGTTGGGACCCTCTGAAAAGTAAAGGCACCGTTGAATACAAGTTCAATGTTGGCACACCGCTTGCGCAAATCAAAGCGGAGATACGTGGTTAAATCATCTGATTCGGACTTATAAACCCCTTGTTTTGTGATTATATTGTGATGTATGATTAACAGTGTTAGTTTTGATAATCTAACCGATAACAGCATTGCGTCTGCGTGGGATAAAACCTGAAATTGCACAGACGGGATGGCTCAAAACAGACAGGGGAAAATGAAGATGTCGATTGACTCCGAGAAAGACATTATCGCGCTGATGCGCATTGGGCGCGTGGTGGGGTTGACGTTGAAGCATATGCAGGAAGCAGTACGTCCCGGTATGATCACAGCGGAACTGGACGCGATTGGCGCGGCGTTTTTGCAGCAGCATGGCGCACGCTCAGCGCCGATCATTACCTATAATTATCCGGCGCATACCTGCATCAGTATCAACGATGAGGCCGCGCATGGCATCCCCGGTGAACGCGTGATTGAAGCCGGTGATCTGGTGAATATTGATGTGTCGGCTGAACTCGATGGTTATTTCGCCGATACGGGTGCGTCGATGCAGGTGCCACCATTTTCGCCAGAAAAACAGCGCTTGTGTGAGGCAACCAAAGCCGCGCTTAAGGCCGCTATCGGTGCGGTGAAGGCCGGACAGCCCATCAATGTGATTGGCAAAGCAGTCGAGCCAATTGCGCAGCGCTATGGTTACAGCATCATCACCGAATTGGGCGGGCATGGTGTGGGCCGTAAGCTGCATGAGCCGCCGCATTCGGTGCCGCATCACTATGACCGCCGCGCCCGCACCCGCCTGACCGAAGGCATGGTCATGACGCTGGAACCGTTCCTGACCACCGGGGGCAGCCGCATTAAGACCGACCCCGATGGCTGGACGCTGCGCACGGTGGATGGCAGTCTGGCGGCTCAGTACGAGCACACGGTTATCATCACCAAAGACAAGCCGATTCTGGTCACCGCGGTATAAAAATCAGAGCAGCCTTTGAGCTGCTCTTTTTGTTACAGCCGTCCGTAATTCTTAAGGGTCGTCAGGTTTTCGATGGTCACACCGGGAAACCACTGCGGCAGATTGTGTTCATCATTCCAGTGACCGTCTTCCTGCTGAGTGTCCTGAATATAATCCAGGCTGCGCTGAATCAAATGGTCGGGGATTTCCATGCCCAGAATTGATTCAGGCCGGGGGGCGAATTGCAGCAGCACATAATACTGCTTCTCCGGCATTTTCTCTGCACAGGCGACCACATTCTGAATGGTGGCCGTGCGGTAAGCCTCTCCGTCGGGCACATCCTGCACATTCAGAAAATAATCGACGTAATGATAGGCCATGAACAGCCACTCATTTTCGTGGATTTTTTCCAGCGTGACATTCTCCAGCACCCATTTGCGCGTGCGTTCACTGAGCTGCGGTGTGGCTAGTCCCAGCCGCGTCAGGTTGCCGACAATCGAATCAGGGCTGGTCTGGCCGCCCCATTCTGCCCACCACGGCGCCAGCGGATAATCCGCCAGTGTAGGGGGATTGCTGAGCGAACCATCGGGGTTCTGGATGCTTTCCAGCCATTGGGGTGTGCCTTGCAGCAGATCTTTGATCGGCAGGTCGGTATCGCGGCTGAGGCCCAGCAGATATTCCAGCGCGGCGGGGTGCGAGTCTGGACAGGCGATATCATGTTCCAGACCGTGCCCCCAGCCATTATCCTCATTTTTATAACACAGCAGGCATTGATGGACACGCTGCACCGGGCCATCCTCGAACACGTAGGCAAACAGCGCCTGTTCAAATAATGTTCCATGACCAAAAATGTAATCGCGGGCTTTCCGAACTGAAATCGCCATGTTATGCCTCTCATTTTAGATGGAAAATCTGTTCTAATTATAAGTCTTTGGAACCAAATTGACAACCACAGCGTCCTTTAAGCAACTACAAAATTGCTAGAGGAGTTTTCAAAAATCATGAAACGTTTTTTACCCTTCTTAATGGTCGTGATGCTTTTGTTGCTGGCGACTGCCACCAGCGCCCAGGTGGTTGTGCCGCCGCCATGCTCGTTGGATGCTCCGTGCCGCGGTGGGGTGTTTACCGACCCTGACTGGCTCAAGCTGGATTATCAGCGCGTGAATGTGGACATTGATAACCAGATCGCAACCACCCAGGTGGAAATGCAGTTCACCAATATTGGTGATGCCCTGGCCGAAGGAACCTTTATTTTCCCGCTGCCGCAGGGTGCCACTGTGAGTGACCTGACCATGTGGGTCGACGGCCAGCGCATTGAGTCGAAAATCCTCGAAGCGGGAGAGGCCCGCGGCATCTATGATGAAATCGTGCGCCAGTACCGCGACCCGGCGCTGCTGGAATATATCAACAGCAGCACCATTCAGGCCAATGTGTTCCCGATTGCCCCCGGCGACTCGCGCCGCATCGAAATTACTTATGCACAGGTTCTGGAAGTCGATAACGGCCTGATCCATTATGTGTACCCGATGCACAAGGCGATCAACGGCCAGCGCATCATTGATGAGATGAGCATCAGCGTGAATGTGACGGGGAATGACCCCATCAGCACCATTTACTCGCCCAGCCATAACATCGCTATCAACCGCGCACAGGATACCGCCAATGTGTTCCGTGCTGGTTTTGAAACCAACAACTTTCAGCCGGATGCCGATTTTAGCCTGTATTATGGTATCGCCAATGAGAACATCAACGTCAACCTGCTGACTTACCGCGAAAGCGCGACGGAAGATGGCTTCTTTATGATGCTGGTGCAACCGCCGATTCTTCTGCCGGACGATCAGATTATCGCCAAAGATGTGATTGTGGTGCTCGATCAGTCGGGCAGCATGAGCGGCGAAAAATGGGAACAGGGGCAAGAGGCTGCGGCTTATGTGCTGGGGCAGCTTAATCCGCAGGATCGCTTCAATGTGATTTTGTTCAGCACGGGTTGGCGCATCTATGCCCGTGAGATGATGCGCCCAGACACGAGAGGCACAGGTGCGGATGACGCCATTGACTGGATTAATCGTGAGCAGGCCGAAGGCGGCACCGACATTAACGGTGCGCTGCTGACCGCGCTGGATATGGTGGGCGAACGCCCGACAACCGTTCTGTTCCTTACGGACGGACTGGCGACCGAGGGCGAAACCACGATTACCAGCGAAATTCTGGAAAATCTGAAGAACGCTTCTAAACCCAATGTCCGTATCTTTACCTTCGGTGTCGGCAATGATGTGGATACTGTACTGCTGGACTCGATTGTGCGCGATCATCGCGGTGCCGGTTCATATGTGCGCCCGTCGGAAAATATCGAAGAAGAAGTCGCCAGCCTGTATAACAAGATCAGCTCGCCGGTCATGACGGATCTGGAAATTGATATGGGTGATGCCCGCGTCGATTGGATGTACCCCGCGCAGTTGCCAGACCTGTTCGCAGGTGAGCAGCTGACCCTGGTCGGACGCTATCGTGACGCGGTACCGAATAACATCATCACGCTGACGGGTCAGGTGGGCGGTGAGACGATGACGCTGACATTTGAAGGGCTGGATTTCCGTGAGCGGGCCGGTGGCGAGCCGTTTATCTCGCAACTGTGGGCGACACGCCGCATTGGCGACCTGCTGAACAGCATCCGTTTGCAGGGTGAAAACGACGAACTGGTGCAGAGTGTGGTTGATCTGAGCCTGCGTTATGGTGTGATCACACCCTATACGAGTTTCCTGATTGAAGAAGACGATATTCTGTCACAGCAGGGACGTGCCCGCGCCAATGACGAGTTTATGGAGGAAGCGGAAACACTGGCAGGTGAATTCACCGGGGCAGGCGCAGTCGAAGCGGCGGATGCCAGCGCGAACATGGCGGCGGCTCAGGCACCGATGCGGGCCATGCCCACCACTCAGGCTGGAGGCCTCGGTGGCCCGGCCAGCGCTCCGACAGATGGCGATACCGAATTGTACGCGCCGGAGCCGAGCGTCAACCCGATCCAGACCGTGAATGGCAAGACCTTCATCCTGCAAGGCACCGTGTGGATGGACACGACCTATGAGCCGGACACGATGGAGACGGAAAAGATCGAATTCCTGAGCGATGCTTACTTTGATCTGCTCCTGGAAAAGCCGGAAATCGCGTCCTTCCTGGCGTTGGGTGATGAGGTAGTTGTGCTGCTGGATGGCACCGCTTACGAAATCACTGTGCCAGCAACGGAATAGCCTAAGCTATCTGTGTCATTCATTAGCTAAAAACCCCTCTTTCCGGTTGCGGAGATGGGGGTTTTTCCTGTACCATGCTGGTCGAGCCGCGCCGACTACGAGCACCTTACCTGCATCTGACATTTTTATCGTCCACCGAATCGAGTCAGGGTCAATCCATCCCATGTAATTCAGGAATAATCCATGCTAAAAAATCCAATTCTGCTCATAATTGCACTTGTACTACCACTTGTCGCATGCTCATTCTTTGGATTACCTCCAGAACAACAACAGCCATCCATAGAAGATTTGCCGGATCTTCAGCTCTTCCCTTTGGAAGATTGCTCTTCGGGATGCTGGAATGGTCTCCAGCCCGGTGAGACAGCCGAAGATCGGGTGTTACAACTCTTGGATAACCCACCCTTCCATGTCTTTCAAATTAGTACAGAATACGAAAACTATTCCATCATCTTTGCAAATCATGAAGACGGCTATAGTGTAGTTGCAGTCAGCACTCAAGAGCATCTACAACGTCTCGAAATAAGTTCTCGATGGCTTGGCCTAACACTTGGCGAAGTGATTGCCTCTTTAGGTGAATCCAGTTATGTGTCTGTCGCACACGATACAGGTGGAGAAGTATTTGTGCTAAATACGGCACTGACACTCTATTATCCAACACAGGGTTTTGTATTCCATTTGCTTGAATCGGATGGGTTATCTGGTGAATTAACGCAAAACGGTGAAGTTGAGGTTTGTATATCGGAAAACGCCCTTGTCAGTTCTGTTGAGATCACTCAAGCAGGCTCTATCAATGACATGCTCGAAGAAATTAATTCACCTGCTCAACGCAGCACAATAATAACCCCAGATCAGTTAGGTGAATGGTTAGGATTCGGATGTGTTCTATTTCCATATCCGTAATCTCACAGTAACTTCGATGATCTCCACGGCTCCACGTTCGATCAAGTCCTCGAAAACCCACTCGTCATCCTCCTTCACTAATCGCACAAAATCCTGTTCTCAAATTACAGCACCAGATGCAAAAAACCTGTAAAAAATTGCTATTATATTTGAAAGTGCAGCGTAATAAGCCTTTTTTAGGCCATTAACTCTTAATATGAGGAGATATCCATAACAGTTCATTTGGAAGGATGACGTGTGTTTAAAAAGCTATTGATCTTCAGTTTGGGAATGATTCTGCATTATAGTGCAAATGTGTCTGCACAGGATGTAAGTTGGGAAGCATTTGCTTACGATGCCGAAAATCAGACCATCGAAGTGATTACGGAGGATGGAATGGAAACCTTTGCGACCCTTCCCTCTGACTTTATGCCAGTTGACCAGTTTCTTGCTAAAGGGAATCATATTGCCATCTCGCCGGACAGACGCTATGTTGTGGTTGCCTATAACAATATTTTAAAAATTCTGGATCTGGCGAATCCGGCATTATGTTGTGCGGAACTTGAGGTTGAAGGGGTGATCGTTGAGCGCTTTTCTTTAGGGGCTTTCAACGCACAAGGTACGGAAATCGCCATTGGCCTGATTGGAGAAATTACCGATCAGGAGGTAAATCCGCAGACTGATAGTGAAGTTATCCCGTATCCCGCGCTGCTGTTAACGGTGGATCTGGCATCGGCGCAAGTCACCCGACGCTCATCACCCTATTTCCGTACGGGTGGACAGTTCAACTTTCCATCCCGCATCTATGCCTGGACTGACGAGGGCATCTTATTTTATCCCAACTGCACGGCGTGTGAGTTTTACTCCCGATCACCGCGTAGTCTGACACTATGGAATCCCGACACTGATCAGTTTGAGGATGGCTTTCCCTATCAGAACCCGCGTGATGGCACCCAGCTAGCCCAGACAGGTGAGACAATCAGCGCGCGACGGAATCGCGATTTCCCTACTCAACCAGAATTTACCCCCTGGGATTCTCTTGATAACGTCATTGAGGTTGAGGGGGCAGAGGCTTCAAAACAGGTGGTCTTTTTTGACCCGACTGATCTGACTTTACCGACACCGCTGTGGGTAGCGGATGGACAGGCTTTTCTGCATTTTACGGAGCGTGAGCAGCGCCTGACACCGAATGCCAATGATAAAACAGATATCCAGATTGCTTTAGTGACTTATCGTGATGGACATACCCAGTCATTTCCTGTCGCGGGGAGGGTGCCGTACTTTTTGTATGTGCATAATGGCTATGGAGACCTTCGCTATGCTTTTGGTACGCCTACCGGTGTGGTGCTGGTACAGGAAATCGATGATGTGAAGCATGTCATTCACTATGACCTTTCGGGGGAGAGCATTCAGCCTGTCAGACTGGGCAGTTTATCCGAGAAATTTACCCTGCTTGATATCCCTGAATTAGGGGCGACAGTCCGCGGAGATTTTGTCCAGAATATCGCAGCACCAGCACCGATCCAATGCCCCGGTCTGCCAGAATCAAACCTTGAACAGGCAGGACAGGTGGTGGTCACGTTGGAAGAACCTGTTCATCTGTACGATTCATTCCTGTCGGAAAATATTATCGGGGAAATTCCGAAAGAAACCAACTTGCTTATTCAGGATGGCCCGATCTGTTCTGACAATGGGGCATGGTGGCATGTTAAATTTGGCGAATTAGACGGCTGGGTTATACAAAGCGGCGCTGCGGAATAGCGCGTACCGTCTCAATAAGATCAAAGATAGTTAAGCTGGGTACGGACACGGCATGCCGTATCCGTACTTTTTATTTGATCCAATGTTCCTTCAAGGGTAAACTAGCACAAATGTTTTGATGATACGCGAGGGACGTTCATGAAAGCCGAGCAGTCGTCAGGGTTAGATAGGCAAGTAGCGATTGTATCGGCAAATTTAGTTACTAATTGGAGAAAAAATGGGTAAGTATGAGAATTTAGGCGAATATAAAGATGCAAGTGCTGAGCAAAAACTAGCTATCTTAGCTATAGAGATGACAACACCAATTACAATTGCTCACGGACACGCAACTATTTTAAAAATGGCGATAGACTCTCAAAGCATTCAGATTCCACACGCGCTGCAAGAAAGCATCAACAAGTTGGTTGAAGCAGCTAACGACTTAAAAGAATTACGTGAGGTTTTGTTTTCTCAAAATAATCAAGCTTTGTAGCGATAAGTGAAAGTGATGTGAACAAGCACCTAACGACGAGCAAGGAAAGTAGATGCTGCAAAGGTACAATTTATTAATAGTTTTAGGCACTGTTTATTCTTCTTCGTAGCATATTGAACTCGGGATTTGGGCTAAAGCTGAAAGCTAGGAGTAGTGGGATGAACGATAATGGACTATGAAAACCCAGACACGGACACTTTGCAATTTTTGAAGTGTGTTTTTCCCGATGGTCTTGCAGATTCGGAATATCTTCCCTTACTTTACATACTGAGACAGGATATGACAATTCGGGCTGCATCGAGTCTAGTCGGATCATTGCTGTCAAAAAGCTATCTGGATGTATATAACGATGCATTGCATGTCAAAACCATGGGCTATGCTCCAGACATACAGACGCTCGAGGCGGTAAAAAAGAAACTGACCCACTGTGGTTATGAAGATTGGCTAGACTCATAAA
>JBBSQD010000188.1:0-12127 GCA_038258185.1 Aggregatilineales bacterium
ACATTTGCCGAAAATCCATTTTTGAAGGGCGGCGTTTGATAGTACAATCAAACCAGAGTCTAACCTTTTCCTGCCCATCACCCGGAGGCCGTCGTGAATTCCATCGAGCGCTTTGTTGCGTGGCTACGTGATCTTTTCAGCGCATCTGCATCACCCGCACCTGCCGCGGATGGCACGGGCGGCGGTGCGAACTCCAGCATTTCACATGCGCTGGTGCTGCCCGATGCTGATTTTTTCGATTGGCTGAAGGCGACCGAGAATTACGAAAACGCCTTTGAACGGCTGGTGATTGTCCGTTCCCCGGCGGGGAATGACCTCAATCGTTATCGCAATGTCACGGCTGTACAGACTCCAAATGTCTGGTTGAATGATGATGCGCTGGCGCATATCCGCCGGATTTATCCGAGCGTGGTACGTGTCGATATCATTCAGGCGGAGACTCCGGCGCAGCTTAAAGACGCGTTACAGGTGCGCGTGCGGAACAGTGACCGCTACGGTGAACAGACCAACAGCGACAATCACCTGCATGACCGCTTTGTGCTCGGTTGGCCCAGCGACTCGCTGCCAGCCAGTATTCAGGTCGCGTTTAATGCCAATCTGCCCGATGGCAGCAAAAATGAAGGGCTGGAAATTTATGCGCAGCGCCGTGGGACGATCCGCGCGGCGGTGGGTGGAACCGTGTCCTCAGTCGTGACCCAACCGACCGCGCTGGGATATGGTCAGTATGTGCAGATTCATACGCCGTTTCAGGATACGGCTTATCTGGTGACCTATGCGCGGCTGGATGCGATTACTGTCCGCAGCGGTGATGCCGTGACCGAAGGCGAGGTCATCGGCGTGGCGGCAGATCAGGATATTAAGCTGGTAGTGCAGCAACCGGGGAAAGGTCTGGCCGGTTATAAACTGCCGGATGTGATCGACCCGACTTTGCTGATTTACTGGAACACGCTTCGTCTGCAACCCACAGTCGATAATCTGCGAGTCCGTAAACAGCCGGGGACACAGTTCGAGATTATCGCGATTGTCGACGTGGATGAGCGGCTGGAAACGCAGGAACCGCATGGGCGCACGCTGGTTAAAGTGGGGCTGGATGATCGCTGGCTGAATGTGCGCACTCCGGCTGGACAGGTGGGGTATGCGGCGGCATGGTTTTTGCAGGCGATCTCGGCGGAACTGCTGGAACGGGTGCGGTTGACCGGCGTGAACCTTGATCCGAACCATCCATTGGGTAAGCCGTCCCCCTCAAGGCTGGGCAATATGGGCTGGGTACGCTTTCTCTATAATGTCTCGTATGACCCGCAGTCCAATACCTATGGCAATACCAGCCTGACCAAAGCCTATAATCGTTATCGTCCGTTTATCGAGCAGTATGCCAGAGCCGGTTACAGCGTGATTCTGGTATTTACGCATCAGACGTACGGTGAAGGCGCGGGTTATGACTGGAATGCGATGACCAGCAAGCGCTGGGGCGAGCTGACCGCGAAATTCGCCGAAATGGCAGGGCAGATCGCCCGGCAGTATGCGGCGGATGAATTGGTCGAGGCCTATCAGATCTGGAATGAGCAGGATGCTCCAGCGGCGGCAGGCGCATCTGTGCCGATGCCTGCTGGAAATTATGCCTATCTGCTGGCCGAATCGATCAAGGCGATTCGGGTGTATGACAAAAGTACGCAGATCATCACGGGTGGGCATAGCAGCGGCCCGGGGCTGGGTGGGCAATATGCCCGGCAGACCATTAAGGCGATGCCACCGGGGGTGCTGCCGGACGGAATCGCGACGCACCCCTACAAGCGCGGGACAAAGCCGGGTGCGCCCTATGCCATTTTCGGCCATATTGATGATGAGATTAATGTGTTTACGAAGGTGCTGCCCGGTGCGCCTATCTGGATTACCGAGTTTGGCGTGCTGGACAGACCCGATGATCCGTCCAAAGATGTGTCGGAATATGCCACCAGTCTGGTCAAGCATGTCAAGTATAACCATGCCGGGAAAGTCGCAGCGATGGTCTGGTATCCCTGGGCGCAGGGGATGCACAATGGCTACGGGCTGGTGGGCATTGATGATCGTCCGCGCCAGCCGTTGTATGACGATTTCCTCAAGCTGTAGCCGTTTTAATAGATATTGACCTGTTGAGCTTCCCACTCTGGCCGCAGCAGACCATAGAGCAGCATGTCATAACGCTGACCGTCGCGTTGCAGACATTCGCGGTAAGTGCCTTCGTGCGTGAAACCGAGTTTCTCGTACAGGCGGATGGCGCGGGCGTTGTAGCTGAAGACTGTCAGATGAATGCTGTGCAGATTCAGCTCATCGAAGGCAAAGCGTAAAATGATCTGCATCGCCTCACCCCCAAATCCCTGACTCCAGTAGATGCGGTTGCCGATGCCAATGCCAACACTGGCGGTCTGATGAGTCCACTGCACACCGTCCAGTTCTGCCCAGCCGATCAGCTCATCATTTTCCAGCAGGCGAATGCCGAACAGAAAATCATTGCGCGACTTGTTATCGGTATCCAGCCAGTTGACAATCTGCTCGATGCTGCGCGCCTGCGCTGGAGAGGCATCCAGCAGGCGCAGAAATTCGGTATCGTGTTCCCACTCGGAGATATCGCGGGCATCCTCGCGGCTCATGGTGCTGAGATAGAGCCGTTGCCCCCGTAAAAGATTGCTGTCATTCATAAAAAATCCTTATACGTCCAACCATCATCTTCCTGCAAACAAAACAGGGACGCAAGCCCTGCGTCCCTTATTATAGATGATGAGTGTCAGAAGTTCGGTCAGACGTGGATTTTAGTGGGATTTATGCGCTGTAGCTGAAGGTAATGCTGTCATCCAGAATGACCACCCCGGTGAGCGCATTCGGCCCCAGGTTTTGCCGCCAGTGTGCCAGCCAAGAATTGACGATGGCGTTATTGATCTGGGTGAGAGTCGCGCCGCTGGCTGGCTGACCATCTGCGGAAATGGCGATCACTGTCCATGTGATCTGGCCGTTGTCGATCTCCGGCACCAGTGTGGTGACGGTTTCGATAGGTTCACCGCGCAGAGCCGGCGTAAAAGTCGCGGAGATAACCACCTGACCCGGTTGCAGATCGACATACATATCGCTGAGTGTCTGGCGGCGCGGAGTGGTGACGACATAGGCGTCGTTCAATTCGCTCTCGGTGTAACTCAGGCTGACCACACCATCACCCGCGACCACCGTCGGCTGTACCGGACGTTCAGCTCCGGTGGTGACATAGTCGAAACTGACGCTGTCTTCGGTCACGAGCACGCCGGTCATAGCGTAACGGAAAGTGCGTCCGCGCCAGTAATTCGCCCAGGAATTGGCGATACTGGTGTTCACACTGGCGATAATCTCATCACTGACGGTTTCACCGCTGGTGGTCACAATACTCAGCACTGTCCAGTCGATACTGCCATCGGCGCTGACAGCGGGTGCAAGCTCGGTCACAGTGTCGACGGTTGTGCCAGCGCGGCGGCTGGTGTGGGTGGCGTAAATATCGACCGCGCCAGCTTTGAGATCCACACTGACATTCGTCAGCGAACTGCGCAGCGGGTTGGTCACGCGGTAAGTTTCATTAATCTGGGCTTCGGTGAAGATTACAGTCCCTGTGTTCTGGGCGAAAGTGACCGCCGCCGACAACAGCATCAGCACAGCGGCTACGACAAAAACAGGAAGTTTAGTGCGATAAGATTTCATGGTTTCCTCTTTCGATGTGATGAACAGTAACCCCACTGTAGAGCCGAAATGTTGCTAAAGTTCGTGAGAATGTAACGGATGTGTAAAGCGTCTGTAACGCTTTTGCGCGCTGTGAGCCGACCCCGCTGCATTATATGAGAAGCGGAGCCGGTCAGCGGGTTATGTGGCGACAAAACCGAGTTCGGCAATCTGCGCTTGCGTAAAAGTGACGACGGTGCCGGTATTAAGCACGAAGGTGGCAGTGGCTGAGAGTAGCATCAGCAACCCGGCCAGGGCAAAAGCAGCAAATTTAGTGCGATAGGTTTTCATAAGCCCTCTTTTGGATGTGATGAATATTAATTTCACTATAGAAGCGAAATGTTACCGAAATTCTTGAGAATGTATCAGATTTGTAAAGGGTCTGTAATGCTTTTAATGAATGGCTGACCGGGTACATCTTTTTCGCGCGGCATATTATATAATGTGGAGACTATGCCAAAATCAAAATCACGTTTAACCCGCAGACCTGACCGTCAAGCCGATTGGAAATCAACCCCGCTGCGTGCGCTGTACGAAGCAGAGGTTGTCACTGGCTTAAAACCTTACGCCCTGGCCGAAATTGAGTCCGAATTCGGCTACCGGGTGACTATCCACGAGAAAGACCGCGACGAGGAAATCCCGTTTGAGTATGACGGCAATCCGTTTCAACTGCTCAACCTGACGCGGACACTCGCTGTCTATCATGTCGAGCATTATGCCATTCCGCGTCCGTTGGCGCTGCTGGGTCATCAGCATTTTCAGGTGCTGCTGCGCCAGATCGAAACCGTGCGTGCTATTTACGCGCCGGGACGCTTTAAGACCTTCCGCATCAGCGCGGCGGGGGCGCATTCCTCGGTGTACCAGCGCATCCGCGACGAGATCAGCAAAGCCACCGGCCTGATCCATAATGAAGACGAAGCCGACCTGATGCTGCGTGTGCGTAAAGCCGATATTCATGAGGATGGCTGGGAGGTGTTGGCGCGCCTGTCACCCAAGCCGATCTCCGCGCGGGCATGGCGTGTCTGTGATATGGAAGGCGCGCTCAATGCCACGATTGCCAGCTCAATGGTGGCGATGACTCAGCCGCAGCCTGAAGATCGCGTGTTGAATATCATGTGTGGCAGCGGCACGCTGATGATCGAGCGTTTGCTGGTGGGGCCGGTAGCGGCTATGGGTGGCTGCGATACCGACCCGACCGCGCTGCGCTGTGCCACCGAAAACCTACAGGCCAGCGACCATGCGGATGAGTATGATCTGTTTGAGATGGACGCGACCAATCTGCAACTGCCGGATGCCTGCCTGGATGTGCTGCTGGGGGACTTGCCCTGGGGGCAGTTGGTGGGGTCACACGAGGGGAATATCCAGTTGTATCCACTGGTGCTGCTGGAAGCCGCGCGAGTGGCTGCACCGGGCGCACGTGCCGCGTTTATCACCCATGAAATCCGGCTGATGGAAAAAGTGCTGTCCGAAATGGAGCATTTATGGCGCTTGCAGGACAGCATCCGCGTGTTCCAGGGTGGGCTGCATCCGCGCATTTACCTGCTGGAGCGCCTGTAAAAATCTGTAGGACAGATGGTAACGGCACATGATATTTGCCCATACACTGGATAAAATTCTGCGCGGGGAAAAATGGCAAACGCGCCGTCTTGTAAAACCCGGTGAACAGCTTATTACAAATGCAGATAAGGTCGCTGTTGTTGCCAAAAGAACTGTTTACCAGACTGGCAAATCTTATGCTGTTCAGCCCAATCGTGGGAAAAAAGCCGTCGCACGAATCCTACTCACAGGATTACGTCGAGAAAAAGTCGTGGAAATCAGCTCAAGAGATGCTGTAGCTGAAGGCTTCATTTCACGGGATGAATTTCTTGAAACCTGGCATAAAATTCATGGTTCGAATGCAGATTTGCAACATGAAGTTTGGGTTTTAGAGTTTGAACTACAAACCCTTAAACGGGCTAACCCAACAAAGCGTTAGCCCGTCACGATAACCGCTAAACTACCACGCCTGATGCCACTTCGTGCCTTCACCATCCCACAGGAAGATGTAGGCTTTGCCATCGGCATAATGGGTGTTGATCTGAAACTCACCGGTTGGTAAACGATAGACATAAATATCAATGCCGGTGAAGGCGTTCTTACCCTGCGCCAGCAGCACCGGCGCCTCATTTGGTACCCCCACTGCTGAAATCTGGTCGTCCTCAAGGCGTATATCCAGGTGACCGTCTCCGCTTATCGGGTCAATACCGTAAACTTCAATCGAACCACTATAGATGGCAACTGGGGCGGCAACATCGCGGTCTTGCAGATCATTCACTCGGCCATCCAGCAGGTTTGTCGCCAGTGGGCCAACTCCACAGCCGGAAATGCTGACCGTATATTTATAAATGGGTGTGCAATTACACCAAATCATTGAGGCAACCACCCCATCGGTCTGAGATGCTGTAAAACTGAGTGTATTTGTTGGGTCAGAACTGATGCTGGACAGTGACGTACCAGAGTATGTAAGCAACACAATACCTGTCACACCACCCGGTGAGTTATAGGCGGTGATGGTGAATGTCATGCCCGCCTCAAGCTCAATTGGGCCGACAAAAGCTCCTGGGTCACTGCTGGTGAACGTCCCTGCCTGATCACAATCCGCCGCCAGCAGCGGACTCTGCATCGCAAAAATCAGGATTGCCAGCAGCATAAAGGAACCCAGTTTCAAAAATGATTTCGGAGACATAAAACAGATTTCCTCAGTACAAATAGATTTAGTTTATGGGCGTTCCGGGGAAATGGGTTTGAGGTTTTGTGAAAAAGTTATGAAGAGGTTCGACTCAGCATTCTGGCAACTCCCAGGCGCGGAGGGTAAACTCTCTGTAGTATATTTGTGACTTAGAAAAGGCTATCTGGAATGGCAAAAATTCGTGTCGGGGTACAACTTCAACCACAACACACCACCTATCCCGCCTATGCTGAAGCGGTGCGTCGTGTCGAGTCGCTGGGGGTTGATAGCATCTGGACGTGGGATCATTTTTTCCCTCTGTCCGGTGATGCCAATGGCGATCACTTTGAAGGCTGGACAATGCTCACGGCGATAGCGACACTGACCAGCCGCGCACAGATCGGCTGTCTGGTCACCTGCAACAGTTACCGCAATCCAGCGCTGTTGACGCATATGGCGAAAACCGTCGATCATATCAGCAATGGCCGCCTGATTTTAGGGATCGGCGCGGGCTGGTTCGAGCGCGATTATGATGAATTTGGCTATGACTTTGGCACACCCGGCAGCCGCTTACGTGACCTGGGCGAATCGCTGCCGATTATCAAGGAGCGGATGGCCGCTGAAGTACCAGCACCAGTACGCAATCCTATCCCGATTCTGATTGGCGGCGGGGGTGAAAAAGTCACGCTGAAGCTGACCGCGCAGTATGCCGACCTGTGGAATGGCTTTGGGCCGCCGGAAACCTGGGCGCACAAGAACGGCGTGCTGGATAATTGGTGTGCAGAAGTGGGGCGTAACCCGGCAGAGATTGAGCGCACGGCAACGGTAAGCGCGGATGTCACAACCGCGACGCTGGATGGGTTTGTCGAAGCGGGTGCTACGCACATCATTATGGGCATCGGTGAACCGTGGGATTATGCGGTGGTCGAGAAGTTCATCAAATGGCGTGACACAGTAAATAGTTAACCTCCTGATTCTGACTTCTAATAAAGTATATTACAAATATTAAAAAGAGTACGGTTTAGCCGCCGCACTCTTTTTACTTCTATTTTCTTAGTTATTACGTTGTAAGCCATCATAATAAGTTTGTGAAATTTGTCTATCAAACTTGGAACAATCCTCAAAGCTATACACATTGAAATAAAGTTTGTGGTGTACCATAATCACAATTGTAATTTAGTTTGACCACAATTCGGTCATGGAGTATATCGGTGTCGAACACGCTAGAGCAGATAAAATTGCCGCGCTTTGTTGTCCCATTTTCTCCCCGAATGAGCCCGCATCAGGTTGCTGTGGAAGCACATAGCCGTCTCTGGGCCAAAGAATACGGACTCGTCCGTAATGCCAAAGCGATGAAGCGCTTTGATATGGCGTGTTTCAGTGGACTCGCCGCAAGGACTTATCCCAGTGCGAATTTTCATGATCTGTGTATCGTGAATGACTGGACAGTCTGGCTGTTTATGCAGGACGATCAGTTTGACGAAGCGGAAATTGGCAAGCAGTCGCAACAGTTGCAGAACTATGCCAATCAGGTGATTAATCTGCTGGAGAATCCGCGCCCCTGCACGCTCGAAAATGATGGGCCGCTTCTCGCCAGTCTGGCGGAGTTGTGGCAGCGCATGTGTGACGGTATGGATGAAGGCTGCCAGCAGCGCTTTATCGAAAATAATCGTAATTACTTCACAGCCTGTATGTGGGAAGCTGAAAATCGGGCGTTGGGCTATGTCCCAACCATTGATGAATATATCGTCAACCGCCGCGAAACCAGCGCATTGAAAAGCTGTGTTGATCTGATTTATCTGAGTGAGAAGCTGTCGTTCCCAGACGAAATCCGCGATCGTGATGATCTTCGTGGGCTGGCAGATATGGCGAATGATGCTCTGAGCTGGGCCAATGATGTGATCTCTTTCCCCAAAGAATACGCGCGTGGGGATGTGCATAATCTGGTGACCGCCATTAAGTATGAGCGCGGTGTGTCAGTTCAGGAAGCGGTTGACGAGGCGGCTGATTATTCCAACCGCACAGTTGCGGCCTTTGTCGAACTGGAAGCAACGGTTCCCAGTTTTGGCAAGGAAATGGATAAACAGGTTGATCGCTTTATCAGTGTGCTGAAATCGTGGATTCGCGGCAATCTCGACTGGTCATATGTGACCGGACGTTATAATGTGGCGAATGTGGTCGCTGCGGGGGATGATCCGGCTTATCTGGAAAGTATCACCACCGCGAACGCAAGCTCTCAGTAAGTTATCACCCGAAAATCGCAAAATCAGGGCGTGGTCAACTGACCGCGCCCTGTTGATTCTTACTTATGGCCGACCATGAAAAGCAGCACATCCGGCGCGGGTTGAAGCAGGCTGTACATCTCGGCCACTTCGGGCATGCTGTACATCTGCACCTGACTGAATTCGGCATCGACAAATGCCTGACGCGCGATTTCGGGGTCGGTCACGCTGCCGGGATTGGTGCGGGTCTGACGACTGAACATTTTCATGATCTGACCCGCCTGTTGCGCACCCTGGGGCGTGGTGTAGCCGATATCCGCGATAAATTTACCGTTGGGTTTCAGGCTGGCGCGGACAGATTTACCAATATTTGTGATTTCGTCTAAGGGGAAATAGGGCAGCAGACCTTCCGCCGTCACCACATCCGCGGGTTCGCCTTCCAGCACTTCCGCTAATGGCGTTATCCCCAGATCCGCCGAGCGCCACAGAAGATTGGACGGTGGGGTAAAACCGGCAATCTGGCTGAGACGTTTCTGCTTTTCCTCGATCACGTCCGGCAGGTCAATTTCGATCACCAGCGCGTGGGGCATCAACCGTGCCAGATGCAGACCACGTGGCGAAAACCCGGCCCCCATCTCGACAATCGTGATGTCGCTGGTTGTATTTTGCGGGATGGATTGCTGGATGAGCCCAGTGAAGCCGCCCAAACGAATGGGGACAAAATTCAGGATTTTTGGCCGTGCCACGCGCATCATTAATTTAGCCATCATCCGCCCGGAGCGCAGGCTGAGGGCGTGTGTTTCTGCGGAGGGCATCAGCTCTGCGCGTAGGCCAGCGAAGATTTCAGCAGTGCGCTGACCACCGGTACGGCCCAGGCCACTGGCATCAGGCGTTTCGCGGGCAGTCGGAGAGGGTTGAAGCGGTTGTCCTTGTGAATCTTGCATTATTTATCCCCCATCGTAACGTTAATATAAAATTTAATAATATAGCTTTTTTCGTTCATCTATGCAATAACAAGTCCGTACTTTTTTATACGAATTTGTAAGCTGGATACTTATGCACATTATCTCAGCCCGATATATTCTCACAGGAAACGATATAACGATAGGATATAGTGATGAACGAGCAGGATTTTAACTGGGTCAACTTCTACAACAATATTACCGGACGCGAACCGCGCGAGCTTTTAATTAATGTGTTGGGTCGCTTTAACGCAGAAAGCATCTGTCACGCGATTGACCTGGGCTGTGGTGATGGGACTGAAACGGCATTCTTACTGGCAAACGGCTGGCACGTTCTGGCAATAGATAGTGAACCCTCTGCCTTCACCCATTTAAAAGCAAAGCTGCCTGCGGAAGCGGAAGATCGCTTGCAAGCCCAGGTCGCGAAATTTGAGGATGTGGCGTTATCTCCGGCAGACCTGATCTATGCGGGTTACAGTCTGCCTTTTTGCCATCCGCATTATTTTGATGCGCTGTGGGGTAAGGTTGTGAACAGCATCAAGCCTGGAGGTCGCTTCGTAGGGCAGTTGTTCGGCGTGAATGACACCTGGGCCAGTCATGACAACATGACCTTTTTTACTCGCACCCAGGCAGAAAAGTTGTTCTCAGGGTTTGAGGTGGAATATCTGCGTGAAGAGGATGAGGATGGCCGCTCTACTGAGGGGCCCAAACACTGGCATATCTTTCATGTCATCGCGCGGAAAAACTAAAATCAAGGCGCTAGTTATAGCGGCGTTGACTGCCACCCTTAGTGAAAATTTTCCAGACGAACCCTTAAGTTTTATCAGATTCTTCGCTATCGGTTAAATTAGCGAGGAATGACTCTATAGTACCACGGAGATTAGATGCATCCTGAACTGCATCCCATACATAACGCAGCCCAATAAATTCGTAATTGTGGGCCAGAAAATCCCGGAAAGTGATGAGCTTTCGCCAATCAATCTCGGTGTGTGCAGTGCGGAAATCACTCGGCAGGCGTTTGCTGATCTCGCCTATAACCTCATAGGATCGGATAACGGCCTTCTGGGTTTTGACATCCTTCATAAAAGCATCTTCGCCTTCGCTGGTGAAGGCAATAATATCATCCACTTCCTGAAGTATGTCCTGTAGATAATCCACTGTGGTTTTGCTCACAGCACTACCGCATCTTTTCGCACTTGCCGCATGAAGCGGTCCCGGCGTGGGTGTTCATCATCGGTAATCAGGCTTACATTGCGTCCAAGCAGTTCCTGCAAATCCAGCCATAAGCCGACCAGATCAAACATGCTCACGCCCTCGCGCATGGAAACCAGTAAATCCACATCGCTTTCGGGTGTGGCTTCACCGCGGACAATGCTTCCGAAAACGCGTACATTGGATGCGCCGTAGCTTTTCGCCAGTGCCAGAATTTCATCACGTCGGGCATGGAGTTGTTCTAAAGTGGGTGGCGTTTCAATATGGTCGTTCATTGGCTTACCTTTTTGCCTTGCCTGTTCTAAATCCAATTGTATCCCGTCAGAATAATGGATGATTGTGTCGTTATTATAACCCAACCTTTGAGGATTCTGTTTGACCACCCGTGCAACATTTATCCCCCGACAAGACTATGCCAATCACCCGGCACCTATGTTAAGATTACCGCATGGGGAGTTAACACAATCTGTAACAGGTGTGCTGGGCGTATTCCCCCATGACTTATTGTGACTCATTATTCTCAGGTCAATATGGCAAAACCCAATGTGCTCTTGATTATCCTCGATACGCTGCGCCGTGACCGGCTTTCGGCCTATGGGCATCAGCGTGAGACTTCCCCGGCGCTGGATGCCTTTGCTCAGGACGCGACCCTGTTTGAACGGGCGATTGCCCCGGCGCAGTGGACCGTTCCGGCTCACACTTCCATTTTTACCGGCTTGTATCCCAGCGCGCATGGTGTGACCCAGGGCAATGCTCAGCTTTCCGGCATGCACCCGACTCTGGCCGAAATCCTGCGTGGGGATGGTTACGAAACAGTCGGCTTTTGCAATAATCCGCTGGTGGGTGTGTTGAATAACGGCCTGCAACGCGGCTTTAATCACTTCTACAATTATGCCGGGGCGGCGGTCAATCGTCCGTTTGATTCCTCGAAAAGTAGTGTACGTCGCGAGATCGACAAGCGTTGGCGGCGCTTCGCGCGACCGACACAGAATCGTTTCGCGCATTCCGATCTGCTGTTCCGCGTGTCGATGAATCCGCTGCTGGTGCCATTGTGGACACGTATCACCAATTATACCGGCCATACCGAAAACTCTGTGGATGATCTCATCGGCTACTGGCAGCAGCATAGCAGCGGCGGCGAAGAAAAACCGTTGTTCGCCTTTCTCAATCTGATGGGGGCGCATCTGCCCTATCGTCCACCGCAGGATTATCTGGATCGAGTCGCGCCGGGAGTCAGGCGTGACCGTCACGCTTATCGTTTTATGAATCGCTTCAACACGGAAGCCGCCCGTTGGGCCAGCCCAACCGAT
>JBBSQD010000189.1:0-12016 GCA_038258185.1 Aggregatilineales bacterium
AGCATCCGCACCGCGATCGCCCGTTGCCGCACCTCCGGATGCGGCGACGTGTTGATGGCTGCTTCAAGCGTCCCAAGTTGCTCGTCTGTCAGTGTGAAATCGATTCGTCTGCTCATGCCACAAGATTTTATCTTGTTGGTCGTCTTTCGAACACTGGCTTAGCTTTTGCTGGGGGCGGACTCACCGAAGTGTATGCGACTCTGCAAATTCCGCTTTTAGGTATTATGGCGATCATCGCTTTTGTGACTCTGCCTGCTGGCACCCGTCGGCGACAGGTGCTGATCTTTGTGGCATTAAGCCTGATGGGTGGGTTGATCGCGCTGGCACTGGTACTCACTGCCCCCGGCAACGCTGTTCGTCAGGCTAATTACCCGCCGCCACCCTCTTTATTTGCGCTTATTCGAGGCGTGATTACTGGATCGTTGAGTGTACTATCGGCCTCGGTCATTTTCTTTGGGCCACTGCCGCTGCTGGTCGTTCTGATTTTATCCGGCTTATTCGCCAATAAAATCAGCCCACCGCAACAGAATAACATCCTGAGCCACCGCCAGGTTCGCCTGCTGCTGATTTTTATCGCTGCTGTCGGCCTGACACTGATTACTGCCGCAATTACTCCGGCTGTCTATGCCACATCCACCACACCCCCTGGCCGCGTGCTCATTATCCCCATGTTTATTCTGGTGTGTACTGCTGCCGGCTGGGGTTATGTGATGGGAATCAGCCTCAAAACCGGCACTAAAGCCACCACTGACTTGTTACCGCGCTGGCTAGTGCCAGTCGTTATCATCTGCTGTTTGCTGGGGCCGGTTAATACAACTCTGGAAAATATCGCATTACTGCCTACGCTGCGAGACTATGCCAGTGAGTGGGATGCGTTTGAAAATACCTTACTGACCGCCGCGCAAAACGGCACACAGGATGTCGTCACCAACCAGCTGCGCGTTGACCTGGGGAAAATGGTCGGGCTTAAGCCGCTTGCAGATGACGTTGCTGACAGTCTGAATCGCTGTGCAGCCGAATTATACGGCCTGTCTTCCGTGCAACTACTGCCGGTCAATACAGACGATGAGGGTGCTTAAATCGATACTAGGCCGAAAGGTTTATTTAACAGCAGCGCTATATGCCTTACAATCAGATTCAAACATAGTATGAGATAAGCAGTTTATATATGCGACCCAATGGTTCTGTCATTATCCCTTGTTACAACAGTGAAGGCTCACTGCCCAAACTCATTAACCGGCTGGGCGAAATTCTCCCCACGCTGTTTGATGAATTTGAAGTTCTTCTGGTAAACGACTCCAGCCGAGACAACACGTGGCCGGTCATTGAACAACTGGTGCAATCCCACGATTGGGTGCGTGGTATCAACCTGATGCGCAATTATGGTCAGCACAACACGCTGTTATGTGGCATTCGCAGCGCCCGGTATGAATACATTGTCACAATGGATGATGACCTTCAGCATCCGGCAGAAGAAATCGCCAATCTGCTGACATTAATCAATGAAGGTTACGATGTCGTGTATGGCACCCCGCAGCACGAACAGCACGGTTTCCTGCGCGATATGGCCTCACAGGTCACGAAAATCGCTCTGCAAAGCGCGATGGGTGCGGAGACAGCCCGTAAAGTCAGCGCGTTCCGCATTTTCCGCACACAGATCCGCGAAGCGTTTGAGAATTATCAGGGGCCATTCGTCTCGATTGATGTCCTGCTCACCTGGGGTACCACTCGATTTGCCTCGATACCTGTTCGCCATGAACAGCGCACTATCGGCGTATCCAACTACACGCTGCGCAAACTCGTCACCCACGCCCTGAACATGATGACCGGTTTCAGCGTGATGCCGCTTCAGATTGCCAGCATGATCGGGCTGGTGATGGCCTTCTTTAGTTTAGTGGTGCTGGTCTATGTCATTGGCCGTTACCTGATTGAAGGCACACCGGTCGAGGGTTTCCCCTTTCTCGCATCGATCATCGGTGTATTTTCCGGCGCACAACTACTCGCGCTGGGCATTATTGGTGAATATCTGGCCAGAATGCACTTCCGCATGATGGACAAGCCCAGCTATGTCATCCGCGAAGAGATCGTCTCGCAGGCTTCCCTTTTAGCCGAAGTAGAAATGGAAAACTCATGATTGCTGACAAGTTAGGTGAGTATCTGGAATGGGACTCTAACTTTTTCGACAAACGGATCGGACGGGTTACCAGCGAAAGACTTTCTCAGTTGGAGATGCATCAGGTAATGGCCTGGGCTTATCAGGAAACCATTGATTGTCTGTACTACTCCATCGCCCCTGATGATGCGGATGCAATTTGTATAGCTGAGAAAAACGGTTTCAACTTTGTCGATATTCGGCTTACACTGGATCGCAAAATTACCGCTGAGCCGGTTGTGCTTCCCATTAGCGGTGACTATATTATCCGTTCCTGTGAGGATTCGGATGTGCCTGCTTTACGAGCTATCGCCCGTGGCATCTATGCGGACTCACGTTTTTTTCATGACCGCAATTTCCCCAGAGATTTATGCAAGGAACTGTACGCCATCTGGATCGAGAAAAGTTGTCATGGTTATGCCGATAAGGTCATCGTCGCCTCAAAGGATGGCGAACCGATGGGTTATATTACCTGTCATCTGGCGACAGAGACTGCACCTGCGAAAATTGGCTTATTTGGTATTGCAGAGAATGCGCAGGGGCAAGGCATCGGAAGTCAGCTTTTGGGGCAGTCGCTCCATTGGTTCTGGGAGCAGCAGATAAGCTATGTCACCGTGGTCACGCAGGGGCGTAATATTGCCGCCCAGCGCCTTTACCAGAAGCAGGGATTTTTAACCAATTCCGTGCTGCTCTGGTATCATCGCTGGTTTTAAGGGTCACTTCCCGCTATCATTTTCACCGCTGCAATGAGAACTATCAAAGTGGATGAAAATGAGAATAGCACTGTTCTGTGCCACCCAGCGAGGTTATTGTCTGCTGGAGCATTTGGCACAAACCTGTCCTGATGTCGAACTCACCGTCTTCAGTTTCCGCGAAGATCCGTGGGAACCCCCTTTTCTGGATGACATCCGTCACCTGACCGAATCGGTCGGCGGCCATTTTTTCGAAAGCAAACAGGTCGGCAGTTCACGCTGGCAGCAATTCTGGGACAGCACCCCCGTTGATCTGATGTTCTCCGTGAGTTGGCGCTATCTGATCCCTCCCGCCGTTTACCAGAGAGCGCGGCTGGGAGCTTACGTCTTTCACGATTCACTCTTACCCGAATATCGCGGGTTTGCGCCGACTGTCTGGGCGATTATCAACGGTCAGAATCATACCGGCGCGACGCTGTTTGAAATGGTCGAAAATGTGGACGCTGGACAAATCATCGGCCAGCAACCAGTACCCATCAGCGACACCGATACGATTGCGCAGGTCATGGAGCGCGTGACTGATACGTATCTGTATTTACTGGAAAAACACCTCCCCGCTTTAATCGCCGGGGATGCCCCACGCACATCGCAGGACGAATCGCTCGCCACCTATACCTGCAAACTGCTGCCGGAAGATTTCCAGATCGACTGGACAGCATCAACCGAACGCATCTGCAACCTCATCCGCGCGACGACCAAGCCCTATACTGGCGCTTATACGCATCTCAACGGCCAGACATTGCGCATCTGGGAGGCAGAAAAACTGCCAGAAACCCGCGCTTATGTTGGGCGTATTCCCGGCAGAGTCATTGATATTCGTGCAGGTGAAGGCACGGTGATTTTAACCGGAGATGACCGGCTGTTGATTAAACGCGCCCAGCTTGACGACGGTGAAATTGTCTCAGCCGATGAGATTATCAACCGTTACGCCTACACATTAGGGCGTTAGTTAATCCTCGTCGCGGTTACCTTTGCCGCTAATCCGATTCGACAGGAAGCCCCCCATCAGGCTGGACATAATGGTTTCGCCCGCACCCGGTGCTGAGGGATTGCTGCGATCATCCCATTTGTTGTTATGCCGCCGGTTAATCCAGCCGCTATAACCATCCGCAGATTCCACCAGCAGAGCTTCCAGTGCGCTGCGATCTTTCGCCGCCAGCACATCGCGGAAAGACTGCAAGGACTCGATCATGCCATCGGTGTAACGCAGCAGGCTTTCCTGATTGTGCAGCCAGATATCGCGCAGATCATCCGGGTGGGTGTCATACAGGTGATGCGTCAGGCGGCCAAAATCGGGATTGGTCAGGCGTTGAATATCGTCCCAACCGGGGTTACGTGCGAGATTATAAAACGCGATTACGCCCAGCACAGCCGGTAAGCTGCTGGTCGCCGCGAACAGGCTGTCATGTTCCGCCGGGTCCATAAAATGAGGCTTTCCACCCAACAGCGCGGAGAAATCCGACGCCAGTTCCACCGCTTCACGGATGCAGGACGGACTTGGCATCAGCATCATATTGCCGTTATCGAAGAAATCTTCGTGAGCGTCGTTGGCTTCATCCAGCCCATTAAACAGGTATTTGGGGTTGATAATGGGCGTGACACCCACCATATGCACTTCTTTCGACAGAAATTCCTTGGCCCACCCCAGCGAGGGCATCTTCACCGGGGACATATCCAGCACGACCCCGCCAGCGCGTATATCCTGCCCGATGGCCTGATACGTGCGCCGCACCTCCGCGTAAGGCAGCGCCAGCACCACAATGTCACGGTTGCGCACCCCATCATACAGATTGCGGACGCTTTTACTCACCGCGCCGATTTTCTCCGCGTCTTTGGCAACTGCGGCGCGATCTTCGACACCGATCACTTCAAAGTCATGTTTGGCGTCGGAACGGCTGTTATAGCGTTTTAAGGCCAGCCCTACCGAAGAACCCAGGCGTCCCAGCCCAATAATTGCGACACTGATCTTACCCATATCACTACTCTCACTTTACTCAGAATTGTCTTAATCATAGCGAATGTTACTCAGAATGGTCAATTTTGTCATGGGGGAGTGATTCTTGATGGCGCGAAGTTGCGCTATGCTGACCGCGTGTAACCCGACAGAATATGCTACAATTTTGGGGTGAGCCGCAACCATGAATGGTCAGACCCATGCCGCAAATTTTTATCAGTGCCATGCCGCAGGATCAGGTGATTGTCGACGAAATCCGCCTGACCCTGCAAAAAAGTTATGATGACCTGCGCATTACTTTAGCGACGACAGCGAATGCGGCTGAAATGAATGCCGCCATTGCCCGATCCGATCTGGTGATTTATCTGGCCTCACCGCAGGCGCAGACCTCCCCGCAGCGACAGGCCGAACTAGTCGAAGCTGTACGCCTCAATAAACCGCTGCAAACGATTATCGTGCGCGGTGATTCGCGTGCGGTCAGCCGCACCCGCAGAGAAGCTGCATCAGAACCGGAAAGCGTAGAAAGTCCGGTTTTTGACCTGACCAGCGGCCAGGGTAGCAACAAAGCACTGTTTGGCTTTTACAGTGCGGTCAATCGGGTGCTGCAACCCAAACCCATAGTACCGCCGGCAGAAGTCTCGGCACCCTCCGGCGAATCCAGCCAGTCACCTACGGATGACGTATTTTTCAGTGATCTTGCAGATGATGATGAAATCGAAGAACTCGCGGATACGGTCAAAAAAGCCGAAGCGCCATCAAGATCGACCAACGCCCCGCTGCCTCCCCCGGCGCCCAGTATGCCTGCACCGAGGCCAGCACCTGCTCGGCCAGTGACCAAACCGGCTGCTCCCACCAGAAGCCGCTCTCGGTTACCCCTGCTTATCATTGCCTTAATAGCAAGCATCATCGTGATTGTCATGATCGGTCTGATGCTTACCAACCAGAACGCACCACTTGACGCACGGACAGTGATGCCCACTTTGCAGGACACCAATGTAGCCGAGGCGACAGGCGACTCAACCTCCACCCCTCAACCAAGTGCAAGCGCTACTGGTCAGATGACAGCGACACCAATACCGGGTAATAACTTAACACCACCGGACACAGTGAACATGACCATTTTATTGGTCGTGTCGCTGGTCATTCTGGCTGTTTTAGGGGGTGCGGCAGTGCTGTGGCTCAACCGCACACGTACTGCGGCGCTAAGCCAGACAAAAGACGATCCGCCGCTGGTGTTTATCAGCTACCGTCGCGACCCGAGTTGGGGGCAGGCACGCTGCATCACCAACAGCCTGAAAGACCGCCATATCAATGTGTTTTTCGATGTGGATAGTATTGATGAGGGCAAATTCGCGGAGGTCATCAAACGCGCTATCGAAAACTGCGATTATTTCGTGCCGATTCTCGCGCCGGTCACCTTAGAGTCGGAGTGGGTGCAGCAGGAAATCGTCTATGCGCTGCAACTGCAAAAGCCGATTATCCCGCTGCTGGTCGATGGCTTTCGCTTCGATGATAATACCCTGCCGCCAGCCGTCAGCGAAATCTCAACTCATAACGCGATTAACGTCACGCATGAGTTTTACGACGCGGCAATCGAACGCCTGACCACCCGCTTTATCCACGCATCGTAAAGTCGACTCAGGTCAGCGCCAGATTGACAATGCTGTGCAGGAGGACATTGGTGCCGGTAATCACATCTTCCCAGCGGGAGAATTCTTCCGGGTTATGGCTGACTCCGTTGACAGAGGGGATAAATAACATACCTGCGGGGGCAAAACGGCTCATCACCTGGGCATTATGGCTGGCATAACTGGACAGATGCGTATAACTCACGCCAATTTCTTCGCAGGCGCGTTCGATGGCACCGACAATCTGATCATTCATATGCGCCACCGGGATGTGATTGGTGCTGGTGAAATCATACCCTAAGCGCCACGACTCCGCACAGTTTTGCGCCAGACCACCCAACGCCAGCTGCATCGCCATCAGGCTTTCCTCATTGACGTGTCGCGCTTCCATAATGACCGTGGCTTCACTGGGGATAATCGTCATGGCACCCGGCTTCACTTGCAGGTTACCGCAATTCAAGACGCCTTCCGGGAACTGACCGCGCACCAGTTCGTGCGCCTGAATCACAAACAGCGCCGCGCCTTGCAGCGCATCACGCCGTTCGGTCATACTCGCTGTGCCTGCATGCCCTGCCCGACCATGAAAGACGACATGATAGGACTTGCGCCCGACAATACGATTGACAATACCGATCTGAACACCAGACTGTTCCATGCGAATACCCTGCTCGACATGCAGCTCGATATAACCCATCAGGCTGCCGGGTTCACGTTTCGCCCGGTGGATATGATCGGGGTTGATTCCGGCGCGGGTCAACGCGGCGCGGAAGGTGCTTTTTTCGCCGTTGGTATCCTTCAGCGCGCCTTTCGGCATGCGTCCGGTCAGGCTCATACTGCCAAACATCGGCATCCAGGTGCCTTCGTCATCGGTGAAGTCAATCACTTCGAGATCAACCGGCAAATGCAGATTCGCCTCTTTAATCGTCCGCAGGCATTCCAGCGCGGCGATCATGCCGACTGTGCCATCATAGCGTCCGGCGTTCTGCACGGTATCCAGATGCGAGCCGATCAGCAGCGTTTTCGCGTCAGGATTACCGCAGCGCAGCACCGCGCTCAGGTTGCCAGCGTCATCATCTTTAACTAAAAAGCCCGCTTCTTCTATCTGGTCTGCAAACCAGGCGCGGGCTTCTAAATCTTCTTTCGACAAGGCAGGTCGACAAATACCGCCATGGGGCTTTACCCCAATACGCGATATCTCTTCGAAATCGTTCTGCATACGAGTGTTATTGATTGCAAGATTGGGCATGAGGGTCGGCTGCGTATTCAATTCCATGTACCTGATTCAAGGCGGTTTAACGTTTCATTATAGTCAATAAAATTATAAAAACCATTAATTTTTTAAAACTTAATCCACTAAAAACTAGACCCTGTGCTTAGATTGTATAATAATGAAAACAGACATTACAGATGAACCGCAGCACCCCGAATCATTTGGGGATTTTTTGCAGAAGCAATCATCTAAAATTAAAGAGAGTTGTGTATATCACAACTGATTAAGTTTATGGAGTAAATCCTATGCCAATAATTGATCCAAACATCGTCTATTTAGTCGTTGTGGTGGCGTTATGGCTGGGGGTAACTGCCAGTTACATCCCAGGCACCGGCCTGACAGAAGTGCTGGCTGTGGCCGCGCTCATCGGCAGTGGGGTCATGCTGGTTAATCTGCCCACAAACTGGGTCGCTGTCGTGCTGATCGCAATCGGGGTATCCGGCTTTATCGTGATCCCGCTGGTTGACCGCAAATACGCCAATTTTGCCCTGGGCGGTCTGGCTTTGCAGGTTATCGGCGGCTGGTTGCTGTTTGATGGCCTGACGGTATCGCCCATTCTGATCGGCCTGACGGTGATTATCCCCGCCCTGTATCACCAGTATCTGCTGCTGCCCATGCTGGATAAAGTCCGCGAACCTGTCCTGACGGAAGATGATCTGCTGGTAGGGGCAAGTGGACGCGTGGTCAAAGCATTAAACCCCACCGGCACTGTACAGGCGCGGGGAGAGTTATGGACGGCTGTCAGCAATCAACCGCTTGAAGCAGGCAGCGAAGTGGTCATTGTGGAGCGTGAAGGCTTGCTGGTGCATGTCGAGGGCATCAAGCACAAGCGCAGTGAATTAAACGGGCATGAGTAGATTTCAACTTTTAAGGAGCAAGGCCGATGAATGAATTTACACCCCTGCTGATCATTTTAGTTGGGCTTTTTCTGTTTTACGGGCTCATCCGTACCTTCCGCATTCTGAAGGAATACGAGCGGGCGGTCATCTTTTTCCTGGGACGTTATGGCGGCACGCGTGGGCCGGGATTTGTCTTTGTCATCCCGCTGATCGAAACTGCCATCAAGGTCGATATCCGCGAGAAGTTTCTGGATATTCCGTCGCAGACCGCCATTACGCAGGACAACGCGCCGATTGCGATTGACTTTCTGGTTTACTACCGCGTGATCGAGCCGAAACTCTCGGTGATCGCGGTGGAAGATGTCGTCAGCGCGTCCACCAACATCGCTACGACGACCCTGCGTGCGGTCATCGGTGATATTACGCTGGATGATGTGCTGTCCAAGCGTGAGCAGATTAACGACACACTGCGTGTCAAGCTGGACGAAGTGACCGAGCGCTGGGGGCTGAAAGTGACCAGCGTGGAAATCCGCGAGATTGAGCCACCGCGCGATGTGCAGGATGCCATGAATCGCCAGATGACCGCCGAGCGTGAGCGTCGTGCCGCAGTTACACGTGCGTCCGGTGAACGTGAAGCCGCCATTACCGTGGCCGAAGGTGATAAGCAGTCCGCCGTTCTGCGGGCCGAGGGTATGAAGCAGTCGTCCATTTTGCAGGCTGAAGGTGAGCGTCAGGCACAATTGCTGCGCGCCCAGGGTTTCGCCGCCTCTATCGAAGCGATTGATAATCAGGCACGGGGCATCGGTGTGAACACGATGACATTGCAATACCTGCAAACGCTGCGTGAGGTCGGTTCCAGCCCGGCCACCAAATTCATCCTGCCGATGGAACTGACCACGATGGCGCATCAGGTGTTGAACAGTATGACCACCGATAGCAGCGGCAATGGCAACAAGAATGCCAAGCCAGTGCAGTCCGGGGACTAAGACTCAACATCCAGAATAGAAACAGGGCATCCGTATGGCTGCCCTGTTTTTTGCGTGAAAACTATAGCTACTGAATTCAGGCTGGATTACTTGACGTAGTTTCTACAGTTTGGCAGACCTTCTCTGGTGGATGACCAGTACAGGAAGCTGGAATCTTCATCGAAAATCCCGCCGTCATCCCCGCTGAACCAGATGTCATATCCCACAGAAACATGGATGCCATCATAGCTGGAAAAACCAAACGCTCCCAGATCAATCGCACAGCGATTGGGTAAAGTGGGCTGGTTGACGGGTTGGTAATCCGGCCCGAATTGCATGGCATTGGTTTTGCCCCACTCGTCCATGCCGATCAGCGTCAGAGCAGGCTCCAACCCTTCGTAACAGGCGATTTCAAGCGTTGCCGGGCCGTAAGTGCCTGCACCCGCTTCAATCATCTGTGCCTGACGGGTTTCGCAGGCCGTGGTCATCGCTTCATCAATCGCCGACTGCGCCACTTTCCACAGCGACTCGCCGTTCATGTTCAGTAGTTCGCAGCCATCCGCGTCGTTACAATAGAGGGCATCCCCACCGAAGTGATGATGCGCGTTGATACGGCCATCCTGAGCGAATGCCGAGATAGAGGTGAGCATCAGCACGAAGCCAAATGCAAAACCAACTAATAACTTCTTAGAGAAATTCATTTTAGTGCCTTTATAAATGTTAGATAACGTTATATAGATTATCGTCCATTAGGTTATAGTACACACAAAATAATCTATGAAAAATTTGTGAACAGCGAATATCGTATGATAAATCAATTATCAAGTAGAGAAGCCCTGAGTTATGAACGACACTGCGATTGACAAATAGAACATTTGATCGTAAATTAGGGTTCAGCAGAATACATAACATCTCGCATCAAAAGGAGTTCAGCAGATGACGGTACAAGTGGTTTGGATCAAAATTCCGGTGAAGGATATTGAACGCGCATTGAAGTTTTACACCAGCCTGTTTGGTGGCGAACCGGAAATTGTGGACGAGGGCGTGCGTAAAACCGCCACCATCATGAACTCCGAGAAATTTGGTGTGGGCTTCTCACTTGACCAGACGGACAACTTCGAGCCGAGCGACAAAGGCCCGCTGATTTATATCTGGGCAGAAGATGATGACATGGATGCGGCCATCGCCAAAGTCGAACCGGCAGGCGGCAAAACCGTTACACCCAAAACAGCAATGGGGCAGGCCGGTTTCTACGGGCTGTTTCAGGATACTGAGGGCAATGTGCTGGCGTGGTACTCCACGAAGTAATCATACTGAACTTTGATAGCCCCTCTCCCTTGAATTCGGGGGAGAGGGGTTGGGGTGAGAGGGTTAACTGACACAACTGGTTATTTGTTTATCTATCCCTCGTAGACCAACTGACCACCCACGTAAGTCTGCTGCACCTGAATATCCAGCAAGGCGTCCGTTTCCACTGCCAGCGGATCAGCACTCAACACCACTAGATCCGCCCATTTGCCGGGGGTAAGGCTGCCGCGATTGGCTTCGTCACCGCTGGCCAGCGCCCCGCCCATCGTATAGGCATACAGCGCTTCGGCGGCACTAATTTGTTGTTCCAGTGCAATGGCCTGACCATGATGATCCTGACGATCTATGGCGGCTTTCATCCCCAACAGCGGACTATCATCCGGCACCACTGGCGCATCAGAACTAAGCGCCACAGTTAAGCCAGCATCCAGCATCGCGCGTACCGGATAGCAGCGCGGCATAAAATCATCTGGCAGATAACGCCGGAAACTGGCACCCAACGCCGGTAAAAATACCGTCTGCGGCACCGCGATCACGTTCAAAGCCGCACAACGCTGCAGATGCTCGGCACTGGGCAATCCGAGATGCTCAATGCGATGGCGCAGGCCGTTCGGTTCACGCCGGTGCAGTTCTTCGTAAATGGTGATCGTCTGGTCGAGGGTGACATCGCCAATCGCATGGATACCGATGCGGAAGCCGTTATGGTGTGCCTCCCACATCAGCTCAAGCAGATCTTCAGTTTCAAAGCGCAGCACGCCCTGCTCACCCGTGATTTTATACGGCTGGCTGATGGCCGCTGTCGCCCCGCTCAGGCCGCCATCCCCAAAGAATTTGACGCAATCAATCCGCAGAAAATCGCTGATGAAACGCTCTGGTAAGGGCAGCGTTTCCTTACCACCATCGGGACGCCGAATCGGCAGGCCATTGACGCGCACCGCCAGTTCACCCGCCGCTTCTAACCGTCGATACACTTCCAGAATCGATGGGGTCAGCAGCGGATCGGTCGCGCTGGTAATGCCCAGCGTCAGCTGATGCTGATTGGCCGCTTTGATCGCTGTCGTCATTTCGGCATCCGCGACTTCGGGCATGGCGCGATTAATCAGCCCCATTGCGGTTTCCTGCAACAGACCCGTCGGCTGGCCGTGTTC
>JBBSQD010000190.1:0-12014 GCA_038258185.1 Aggregatilineales bacterium
ATCGACAAGCTGACGCGCCCGGTCGATAAAGGCATCATCCGGCGGCATACACCAGCGAATCGTACTTGCGCCTTCTGCCAGATAGCGCTGACCCGCTTCGGCCAGAATGGTCTGCGCTGCGGCAACATCATCCGCGACCACTTCGGTAATCGACGCGGTAGCGCCCCGGCCGCCAATATAGCCGCGCACCGTATCGTTAGCATCGACCACGATCTGCCCGAAGCTCGGCGGATTATCCAGCCAGCGCCAGTGCCATTGCGCCTCGGTCCGGAAGAGCGCCGGACGCTGTGCCAGCCAATAGCGCTCATAAAGTGCCTGCATCTGCGGTAAATCTTCAGCCTGCGCTAATCGGGTTTTATAGACGCTGGTCAATGCTGCCGCCTGTTTGGCGGAAATTTCAATACTGTAGTCAGCAATCGCCGGGGTAAAGCCAAAGCGGTGATAATAATCCGCGATACCGTTCAGCATCACTAAATCCACGTCCCGCTGACCAATCGCCTCCATACAGGCACGCAGCAATGCCGCGTTATAGCCTTTGCCCTGATAGCGCACCTGCGTACACACCGCACCAACTCCGGCCATTTTGAGGGTCACGCCACCATAGCGCAGTTTGTGGCTGCTGATATACACATTCGACACCACCCGGCCATCCACACACAGCACATAATGATCTTGGTAGCGGAAACCCGGCTGTTGAGGACGGCGCTGCTCATACTGTATTGCCTGCAGGTAGGAAGTGCGATTGCCGTAAGTGAATGCCTCCGCGATCAACTGGCTGGCTTCAGCATATTCCGCCGCGTTCTCAACCGTTTTAATCTGAAACTTTTCCATAGGTGCACCCGGTTATAAAGAAAAAACAGGGGAAGCTATTGCCATCCCCTGAGAGTATTCTATCCAATTTTGCGGCAGTGCCTAGAACCGCGGTGATTAATCGTTACCGCGCATCCGTGGGTCGAGTGCGTCGCGCAGACCATCGCCTAAAAAGTTAAAGGCGAACATCAGCAGGAACAACGCCAGCGCGGGAAACAGAGTCTGATTCGGATAGGTCGCAATCGTACGCGACCCTTCAGAGATCATCGCGCCCCAGCTTGGCATCGGCGGATTGACACCCAGACCGATAAAACTGAGGAAGGCTTCGTAACGAATGTAGGACGGAATCGCCAGCGTCTCCGCGACGATAATCGGCCCCAGAATATTCGGTAATGCGTGACGCAGAATAATCATGCGGCTGGTCGCGCCGATAGACTCCGCCGCAATGACAAATTCACGCTCACGGATGGACAATACCTGTCCACGCGCCAACCGTGCCAGCCCTACCCATGAGGTCAGACCCACACCGATGAAGATGAAAATCACGCCACCGGTTGCCACGTCCAGATTATAGAGTGCCGCCCCCAGCCCACTCGAATCAGCATTGCTGAAGCCGCCACCCCGGAAAAACGCCATAATCAGAATAATGAGCAGCAATGTAGGGAAAGCATAGACAATATCCACCAGCCGCATGATGAGATTATCTACCCAGCCGCCGAAATAACCCGCGATCAGCCCCAATGTGAGTCCGACCGCAATCGCCACCACCGGGCCAACAAACGCCACAGCCAATGACACCCGCGACCCGTAAATAATGCGACTCCACAGGTCACGCCCCAGTGAGTCCGCACCCATGATGTAATCATCACTCACTGTGACATAGCCGCCATCATCTTTTGCCTGCATCACCGGGAACAGATCAATCACCCATTGTGGTGCGGCATTATTCAGTGTCAGGGTTTGTTCACGATAACTCTTCGGTGCCAGATAGTCCGCGAAAAAGGCCATAAGAACAAACATGATAATCAACACAAGCCCGATCATCGCCATATAATTTCGGCTCAGACGGCGCAGCGAGTCTGACCATAGACCCTCGCCTTTCTTCTTGTCCTTAACATTCAGGCTGGTGACATTGCCTGAGTTTGATTGCTGCGCGACTGACATAAACGGACTCCTTGCTAACTATACTTAATCCGGGGGTCAACCCAGACATAGACAATATCAACGAACAAATTGGCTAATACAATAAAGAAGGCAAACAACAGCGTTGTACCCATAATCACCGGGTAATCACGGTTGGAGATACTGGTGACGAAATATTGCCCCAGACCAGGAATGCCGAAAATGAGTTCTGCGACGAAACTGCCTGTGACCAGAAAGGCGAACAAAGGGCCGATCACGGTCACAACCGGGATCATGGCGTTTTTCAGCGCGTGTAAACTGACCACCACCCGCTCGGACAGGCCTTTCGCCCGTGCCGTACGGATATAATCTTCGTTCAGAACCTGCAACAGACTGGCGCGGGTTAATCGTGCTAACAGTGCTGACTGGGCGAAACCCAGGGCAAACGCAGGCATAATAATATACTCAATGCCGCCCCAACCGGTTGGCGGCAACCAGCCAAGCTGGACACCGAATAAATACCGCAACACCGGGCCGGAGATAATCACCGGGACGGATACCCCAACAATCGCGATGCTCATGCTGGCATAATCGTAAATCGTATTGCGTTTTAACCCGGCGACAATGCCTGCCGGAATACCAATCGCCAGTGCGATTAACATCGCCGCGACACCCAATTGCATCGAAACCGGTAGCGTATCCTGGAAAATGCTGTTGACCGAGCGCCCCCGCGAACGATAGGTCGGACCAAAATTCATCCAGCGCAGGGCTGATTCACCACCGGGCAGGGGGATATTAATCAGGTAATCCTCTGATACCGAGCGGGACTGCACCGCTGGGGTGATGCGCGGCACGACAATATCGCCCATGTAATAAAGATATTGGACGACCAGCGGCTCATCCAGATGATATTTCGCATTCAATTGGTCAACGGTACGCTGTGGGAGAGGTTTTTCGCGGTCAAAAGGGCCGCCGGGGATAGCATGCATAACAAAAAAAGTAATGACGGAAACAATGAATAAGACCGAAATCATTGCCAGAATACGTCGAAAAAGATATTGTGCCATAATAAACTGACCTTATACTCATGCTGAGATGCCACAGAAGTTGATAAGTTGGAGCGATGAGGTGAACCTCATCGCTCCAATTATTACTTTATTGGTTTATCACAGCATTATGGACGGGCGCTGGTATCCACGCTCCACTTCTCGAAGTACTGGTTGCCCAGCTGCGAGTAAGTGCGTTCCACCCAGGGCTGGGTCAGCGACAATGATGTGTAGTAGTAGAAGTTAATCATGCCAGCTTCGGTGTTGGTCAGGATATTCTCGGCCTGTGCATACAGATCACGACGGGCATCCACGTCGGTGAGGGTACGGGCTTCGTCGACCAGGGCATCGAATTCGGCATTGCTCCAGTTACCACGCGGGTTGGTGGAGGTGTGGTAAACATCCCACAGGAAGTTGTTGGCATCCGGGTAATCCAGGCACCAGGCCAGACGATAGACCTGGGGTGCATCTTCACGCAGGGTTTCCAGATAAACTGCCCATTCCTGGGTCTGGATCTGCACTTCAACACCCAGATTTTCCGACCACATCTGCTGGACAGCCTGTGCGATCACGCGATGCGCTTCGCTTTCATTGTGCATCAGGGTGATGGGTGCCATTTCTTCCAGAGTGATGCCGTTGTCGTCCAGGTAAGATTGAAGTTCGGCTTTCGCGGCTTCAATATCTTCACCAATGGTGTATTCAGGATACTGCTCACTGGTGGGGGCGGCAACAAGGTTCGGACGGCTGAAGAAGAAGGCCGGTTCCTGCCCACCCTTGAGGATGTTATCAATGATCGACTGGCGATCAACAGCCATCGACAGCGCACGGCGAACACGCGCATCATCCATCGGCGGCTTGGCAAGGTTAAAACCATAGTAGTAGGTGCAGCTACCGGGGCCGACAGCCAGGGCTGTGTTCAGGTCGGCATCGGCGCGGATACGGTCAATATCAGCCAGCGGGACACTGGAGATATCCAGCGAACCGGCTTCAAAATTCGCCAATTGAGCACTTTCTTCCAGCATGGTGCTGTAGATTTCATCAATCATCGGCACGGGGATGCTGTCAGTACCCATCCAGAAAGGGTTTTTAATCATGGTCAGGCTTTCGTCGTGCAGCCATTCCTTGAGGGCGAAGGGGCCATAGCTCTGAATGGCATAATCTTCAGTCCATTCGTCGCCAAATTCTTCAATTGCCCATTCAGGTTGGGCACTCGCCATCCACATACCGAAGACATTCGGCACGAAAGCGGCTGGCTCGGTGGCAGTCACTTCGATGGTTAAATCATCTACGGCGACGATACCCAGTTCTTCAAGGGCGGCCTCACCAGCATTCACTTCGTTACCATTGGCAACCCACGGGGCCAGCACATAAGCATAGTCACCGGCGGTATCGGGGTTGAGTGTGCGCTGCCAGCCATACACAAAGTCACCGGCGGTGAGGTAACGGACATTACCATCAGCATCGGTCACTTCTTCGACTGCGCCGCTATCGGCATTGTATTGTACCCAGGGGATACCTTCAGCCAGGCTGAAAGTGTAGGTCAGGCCATCTTCGGATACTTCATAAGAAGCAACACCACCCTGAAGTTCAAGGGTTTCCTCGTGGAGGCGGGTTAAACCGGGGAACAGTTCAATAATCACCTGGATGGAGCTGGTATCCGTTGCGACTGCGGGATCAAGGCTAGGCACATCGCCGGGGCCGAAGCTGTAGTTCAGCACAATCGGCTCATCCTGCGCGCTGACCACGCCGATGACCATCGGTAACAACATGGCAAACACCATGAGTACCCCTATAAAACGAAATGTTTTATGACGCGAATTTAACATATACACTTTACTCCTTTTAAGTTCTTTTAGTGCGTCGTTAAACAAGGCTCAGTCCCTTAACGACGTACCGTTCTACGCACAATGCTAACGCACACAATCAAAAATTGCACGGAATTGGTGTAAAATCAACTAAATTTAATTCACCAGTTTGGGCATTTTGCTTTCATAACCGAATAGAAACAGGCTTTTCAGAGTCATTATCGATAATTTTAACCGGACTTCTAAGTCTTCTCAGATCGTTTACGACGCTGCCGCAACATCACACAAAACCTAAAAAGGCGGTCAAATGAGTTCAAATCCAATTAATCTTGGCTTACGCTTCCTGCTGGAACTGGCTGGACTGGCAGCAATGGCCTATTGGGGCTGGACGCAACATGAAGCCCTTGCACAGATCCTGTGGTGTGTCGGCCTGCCTTTAATTGCCGCCGCTTTCTGGGGCATCTTCCGCACATCGGTTGACCCGCAGAAACCTCCGGTCGAGATACCCGGCCCGCTGCGCCTCGTGTTTGAAGCGATTTATTTCGGCGGTGCGGTACTGCTGCTCAATGCGGCGCAACAACCCACACTGGCGCTCATCTTAGGCGTGATTATCGTCCTGCATTACGCCTTGTCCTATGATCGCGTCCGCAGCATGCTCTCCGCATGGTAGCGCTACGAATCGATGGCCCGAATCTCCGACGGTGGCCGCACCAGATCAAAACGATCCGTCACTTTGGAGTAGCTGTTCCCCATTAAACGCCCGACCGGCTGATAAGCATCCAGGTCAATGTAATTGCCTTCGCGGTAAATCGAGTCATCAAAGTGCATATGCACGACAGTGCCCATAATGACATAACCACCGCCCGGTTCCTCATTAATGGTGATGATCTCGCGCAGGGTGCATTCCAGATGCGCCGGACTTTCCGCGACATACGGCACCTTCACGACTTTCCCCGGCGCTGCGGTCAGACCGGCGCGCTCAAATTCATTCACATCGGCAGGCAGTTCCGTCGCGGTGATATTCATGGCCGCCGCCAGCGACTCGGTCACAAAATTGATGACAAACTCACCCGTCGCCAGGATATTGTGATAAGTATCTTTGGGTGAACGGTCTGCACTGCGCACACCCGCGCAAAACAGCACAGTCGGCGGGTTGGCGCACACCGCGTTAAAAAAGCTGAACGGCGCTAAATTCGGCTGACCGTCTGCGCTGATGGTGCTCACCCAGGCGATGGGGCGCGGCAGAATCGTCGCGGTCATCAGTTTATAAACTTCGCGTTCCGGGTAGTTTTTGGGGTCAATATCCACGTCGGTTTTTCCTCTAAGGCTCATCAGGTATTCGTCCGATGATTGAACCACAAACACGCTTACAGCACAAAGTTTGCTTTGCACAGTAAAGGCTTGCATCAGAACAAGTTTTCCATTAGACTATTTGCAACTTAAAGGTTGCATATACAGGAGATACAGATGGAACAGTCAAGTGTAGTACGCAGTATCTGGATTGCAGCACCCCGCGAACGCGTGTGGGATGCCATTACCGATTCGCAGCAGTTACAGCAGTGGTGGGGCGATTACTGGGAGATCAGCGCGGTTGAAGTGGGCGCGACGGTCAAGTTTGGCGAACCCGAAGATTTCATGCTGGCAGCGGTGAGTGTGGTCGATCCGCCGCGTGAGTTTGGCATTCAATGGCCGCCACAGGAGCAATATCACATGATTGATATCACGACCACGTTTCTGCTTGACGAAGAAAATAACGGCACACGAATTACCGTGACCGAAACCGGCTTTGATGCGCTGCCGGATGATATTCGTCAGAAGCGTTACGACCAGACCGCATCCGGCTATGAGACTGTTCTGAAGGATCTGAAGGAACTTGTGGAGGGCAAAAGCGGCGAATCCACCTCCAGCTAGGCGATTCGGCTGTGGTATAAATCCCTATCGATGGTCGCGCCGCCTCCATGATATGATGAATGCGCACTGATCGCTTATCACTGGCCGTCTGCGCCGGGAGCTTTTTATGACACTTACCACAAATTCCACAGCAAAAAATCCGGTACGCACCAAAGATCGCTTTCTGGTTTTTGGTTCACCCGCTATCGAAGACCCTGAAATTAACGAACTGCTGGACAGTATGAACAGCGGTTGGCTGGGCACTGGCCCCAAAACCCATCGCTTTGAGGAAGACTTTAAGGCTTATAAAGGCGCTAATTCCGCCATTGCCACCAATTCCTGCACAGCCTCACTGCATCTGAGTCTGCTGGCGGTGGGGATCGGCCCCGGTGATGAGGTCATTACCAGCCCGATGACCTTCTGTGCGACGGTCAACACGATCATTCATACCGGCGCGACCCCCGTTCTGGCGGATGCTGACCCGATCACCATGAATATTGATCCGGCAGAAGTTGAGAAGAAAATCACCCCGCGCACCCGCGCGATTATGCCGATTCACCTGGCAGGCCGCTCGTGTGACATGGATGCGCTGATGGATATCGCGCAGCGCCATAATCTGGTCGTCATTGAAGACTGCGCCCACGCCATCGAAACCGAGTACAAAGGCCAGAAAGCCGGGACAATTGGCGACTTCGGCTGCTTCAGCTTTTATGTCACCAAGAATATCATCACCGGTGAAGGCGGTATGGTGACCATCCGTGATGCACAGGATGCCGAGCGCGTCCGTGTGCTGTCGCTGCATGGCATGGATAAAGATGCCTGGAAGCGTTTCGGCGCTGACGGCTACAAACACTATGATGTGGTCGCACCCGGTTACAAATACAATATGATGGACTTGCAGGCCGCTATTGGTTTGCATCAGCTCAAGCGCGTGGATGAATACTGGATTCGCCGCGAGGCTGTCTGGCAGCGCTATCAGGAAGCCTTTGCCGACCTGCCCATCTCACTCCCGGCAGACCCGGAAGCGGATACGCGCCACGCCTATCACCTGTATACCATCCGTGTGAACGAAGAGCGCGCCAGAATCAGCCGTGACAACTTCCTCAATGCGATGACCGGCCATCACATCGGCGTGGGTGTGCATTACCTCAGTGTGCCAGAATTCACCTATTACAAGCAGACCTATGGCTGGAAACCGGAAGATTATCCCGAGGCCATGCGCATTGGCCGCGAGACGGTCAGCCTGCCGATCTCGGCAAAACTGACGGAAGAAGATATCGAAGATGTGATTAGCGCGGTACGGTTAAGCCTGAACGCCTAGCGGTTATTATGCACTTTGCCCTCACCCTAAATCCCTCTCCCAAGGGGCGAGGGACTTGAAAATTCTTGCTCCCCTCTCCCCAGTGAGCGCAGCGAACGAGCGTGGGAGAGGGGCCGGGGGTGAGGGGATAAACTACTGGTCTTTGTCACGTTTTTTCTGGAATAAACGGGCTTCGCTAAGGACAAAATCGACGGTGGCGGTAATCGTCGGGTCGGGAGGCGTATTGGCGGGAAGGTCGAGAATCGTATAACCACTGATCGCCAGTGTGCCATTACCATCCGTGCTGTTGAGATGCACCACACCGACCTGTCCACTTTCGACCGCGCGCAAATGTAAAACCCGCCCTTCCAGATGTGTGCGCTCTCCGGGAACAGCCACAATAGTCAGTGCATGAGGACGATCAGTGAGGTCAGCGTTTGCAGTTACGGTGATTTCTGCGTGATTCCAGTCCTGCGTTTCGTCAATCAGAGCCAGTTGCAGCAGATTGGCATCCAGCCGCGAACGGCCTTCATCGGTCAGGTAACCGCTGACATTCGCCGCCTGATAACCCATCGCATCCATCACAATCAGCGCTGACCGTCCACCTGTAACCGCGCAATGCCACATATCCTCTGAGCAGGCCGCACCGAGATCGAGCAGCAGAAACTGGCGTTGAACCGGCTCGACCGCGCACAGCATCACCGTGGAGTCGTCTTCGACTGGCTGCGCTTTGAGCTGCCGCAAAAAGGTGTGTAACCGTGGCAGCAGATCAAGCTGGCCGCGCAGGTTGGCAGTATAAAAAATCGTTAACGGTTTTTCCACTGTGCCGCACGTTTCTCAATAAAGGCCTGCATGCCTTCGGCCTTATCTTCTGTCCCAAACAGCAAATAAAAATTGCGTTTTTCGTAGTCCAGACCCTGGGTCAGGCTCAGTTCATAGGCTTTGTTCACCGCGTCCTTAATCAGACGCACGGCTACCTGCGGCATCCCGGCGATTTTTTCAGCCAGCTTCAGGCTTTCGTCGAGGTAACTTTCCAGCGGAAACACGCGATTGACCAGTCCGTATTGCAGCGCTTCGGCAGCCGTTAAGACCCGATCCCCCAGCATAACCTCCATCGCCACGGCTTTACCCACGGCGTGAGTCAGGCGCTGGGTGCCACCCGCCCCCGGCATAATGCCGAGTTTGACTTCCGGCTGGCCGAATTTCGCGCTTTCCGAAGCAACGATCATGTCACACAGCATTGCGAGTTCACAGCCACCGCCCAGTGTCCAGCCGGACACCGCGCCGATAATCGGCTTGCCAATGCGCATCATCCGTGACCAGTCGGTGAAATCGCTACCGCTGAGCATCGTCACCGCGTCGGTATTCTGCATCTGCTTAATATCCGCGCCTGCGGCAAAGGCTTTATCGCTGCCGGTCAGCACGATACAACCTACCGCTGGGTCACGGTCAAAAATTTCCATCTGGGTAAAAACTTCATCGGTAAGCTGCCCATTCAGGGCGTTCAATGCTTCAGGCCGGTTGAGACGGATCAGCCCCACACCTGCAACCGGCGTTTCCACAAGAATCATTTCATAAGCCATGCTTGCAATCCTTTAGACACAGGTTCTCACTCTTTAATTTTTGCCAGATGTTCATGCACCAGCCGCCGCGCTTCGTCGATGTTATCCACGCTGAGCAGCGTCCGGCCTCTTGCGCCGGAAATGCGGCTGAGGGTCATCACCATCACATTGATAAATGGGTTCCTGATGACCACCACCACAATCTTTGTTCTGGGATGTGCCCTGCTCAAGACCGTGCGCCCGTTCGACAGCATATTGGGTGGCATCTGCATAGTCTCCGCACGGCCATCAATAATGACCCCAATCGGCCCCGGTGCCGTATCAATCATCACCTGAGCCTCATCAATCGCCGCGAAAAATTCTTCCCATGTCCAGCGCTCAGAAAAAATATGCCGGATCACGGTGTGCGCTTCATCGTCCCAGACTACTTCAATCGTCATGGAGTCCTGCCTGCTTCGTGTTTTTAAGGTCGCCTTATTGTATACAGATAACCGTAAGCACCCAAGTTCGCAACCCCAAACGTGTTTTTTCGTATTAAACTATAGATTACGTAATCCAAGAGGAAAACATGAAACGTTTAGTCAAAGAAATGCTGATTCTGGCGTTGGCTGCCATCGCCGGGATTTATCTGCTTAACCCAACAGCGGGACTTTTTGAGCTGATTCCCGATGTGATACCCTTCCTGGGTAATCTGGATGAAGCGGGCGCGATGCTGATTCTGGTCAACACAGCGGCCTATTATGGCCTTGACCTCAGCCGGATGTATGGACGCTCCGCACCTGCGCAAAGAGAAACTGTCGAAATGCCGCAAAAGCGTCAATAAAAAGAGCGGGAACAAACACTGTTCCCGCTCTTTTGATTCATCGCTGTTTTAAGATCAGCGGCGCTGCTGACGCTGACTTTCGTTTGGGTCTTCTTCCTGGTCAAACAGCAGATCATCCAGGCTCATCTTCTGCAGGCGATTTTCGGCCATTGTCGCCCGCAATTCGGAACTGATTTCGCCATCTTCGCTCAAATGACGGCGCACCACTTTGGTCGTGCTCTCCTGCCAGCGAAAATGATGAGTCGCCAGCAAGACGCCATCCGCACTTACACGCACTTCCCAGCCCTCGTGCATCGCCTGCGCATCATGGATCGGCAGACGCGCCGCCGGACTGATGAGATTGCGGCCACGTTCCAACTGGTGACGGTCTTCGTGGACAAATAACACCTGTCCATCACTATCGACCACCTCAAAGCGGATGCGGCCAATGGCTTTGGTCGACAGGCGCAACTGCACAAACGGCTGAAGATAGTCAATATCATCCAGCACCGGACGCGAACGGTAAATCATGGGTTCACCGTCATCCTTGAAGGCCATCACACCAATATCGGTGGTCAGCACTTTGGTCGTTTCCGGGTCTAATCCGGCTTCTTCCACCGCGCGGATGGCATGGGCATAAATGCGTTCCCGGCCAGCGCTTTCTTCGTAGTCACCATAATCCTCATCATCGTCCGCGTCGGACGTATCACGGCGCGAGGCGCGACGCGGAGACATGCGTTCGCGGTCATCCTGGCGTTCCCAGGGCATACGGCCACCCTCGAACTGGCGCACCAGCAGATAGATCCCGGCCAGAATCAGCAGGGTCATGAAGAAACCGCCCTCACCCAGGGCGACCAGACCTAAAAACAGTAAAAACAGGCCTAAGCCAACTTCAGAAAAGCGGCGATTATTCGGCATAAATCACCTCAGATTTACCTTGTATTATTACGACGATTGGACTGCTGGTCGCGCATCAACTCTTCCAGGCTCGCTGGTGAGTCGTCTTCCTGAATGTCGAAGTCCTCTAAGCGTGAGCGCCGTGACAGCTGGCGATCGCGCTGAACCAGTGAGGGTGTGACTGCAAACGATAGAATCCCCGCCAGCGCACTATCGACCGACACCCGTAAGTCCCAGTCACCGCCCTGGCCGATCTGCATATTGCTGATAAGCGGCAGATGATGATCCGCCAGAATGTTCATTTCGCCATCACGCAGGTAGGTTTTCATTTCGTGAATGTACTGACGCTGGCCGTTATGGTCGATAATCTCGAAGCGAATCATGACATTGCGGTCAGCATCTTTGGGGTCTACCTGCAAGGTGATAAACGGCCTTACACCATCATCATCCCCGGAAATGGTACGACTCTTACGCATGACCATGCCTTCGTTACTGGCCTGCGAACTAATCAGACCGATGTCCATCAGGGTCATATCACTCAGATAATATTCACCGCGGCGCTGGGCGCGGTCGGTGGCTTCACGCGCTTCGGCGCTCATCCGCATCCGTTTAAGCGGCGAACTACGCACGGCAGGCATTAAGGTCTCTGGCTGAATCTCGACCACCGAGGCCAGCAACGCGATGACAAACACGCCGACCAATACCGCCAGCACCTGAGCGCTGGCCGCGCCGGACAAAAACACCAGCAAAATCAAACTCGCCAGTATCGACAACCACGCG
>JBBSQD010000191.1:0-12009 GCA_038258185.1 Aggregatilineales bacterium
AATTAAGCAGGCGACCCGCTTAATAAAAAACGGGCTTGATTGGTATCAAGCCCGTTTGATTTTCTAGCTCAGTATATTTAGCCGACCGCACCGGGGAAACCGGTAGATGGCATCGGGCCGGATGGCCCCAGCCATGCCGGACAACTGCGGTTAATCAGCAGGCGTTGGCCGGGTTGTAGCCGACCGGGATTCGCCAGTTGATTACCCGCCGCCAGACACTGCGTATCGACATTAAACGCCAGCGCGATAAAGTCCAGAATGTCACCGGGGCGCACAATATAACTGCCATCAGCCTGAATGGTGTATTCCTTAAAGCCGGTCTGGGTGCGCAAAATCACAGTGTTGCCATCGGTGGGTGCGCCGGGGGGAATCACGTCACCGCCAACCTGATCGTACACGCTGCAATCCTCAGGGATGAACAGCGACTGACCGACATAAATCAGGTCTGGATTAAAGATGTTATTGGCGATGACCAGACAGCGCACAGACGCGCCATAATTGCGGGCGAGGATCGCCAGACGGTCACCACGCACCACGGTATACAGCCGATCGGCACCCAATGCAGTCACCGTGCTACCACCCTGACCGGATGGCGCTGCCGGACTTACGGCTTCAGCGCTGCCACCGCCCTGACCTTCAGGGGTAGGCGCAGGTTCGGGCGTTTCTTCCATTTCCATCTCAGCTTCTGGTTCGGCTTCATCCGCTTCCATTTCGTCAGCGGCCATTGCATCGTCTGCGGCATCCATCGCCGGGGCTTCATACGCTGGACAATCACTGGCTATGATCAGCTCACGCCCCGCCGTCAGTTCTTCGACACCCAGCAGATTGTTATCCCCCGCGATGCAGTCCAGCGCGACATTAAAAAACGCCGCGATCTCATCCAGCGTATTGCCTTCACGCACCACATAGGTGGTTGTTCCATCATCCTGGGCGGCGACCGCGCCGAGGCTACTCAACACCAGCGCCACCAACAGACTGGTGACCATCCGATTAAAAAATTTGTGGCGCATAGTGCCTCCGTGTGAATGTTTACCAGCGAATAAGGTTATTTTACAAACAGAGCGCCAGCCGCGCTAATTAAGGGTCCGTATTCAATTTTGACAAAACCCCTATCCCCTGTGTCCCCTTTCCCCGAATTCGGGGAAAGGGGTGGCCTGCAAGGCCGGGGTTAGGGGTAGGCGATTACTACGACTCGATGATCTTGACGCTCTCGATCTTGTCGCCCTGTTCAATCTTGTTGACGACATCCATGCCGTTACCGGTCACTTTGCCGAAAACCGCGTGTTTGCCGTTCAGATGCGGCGTGGGGACATGGGTGATGAAGAACTGCGAGCCGTTGGTGTTGACACCGGCATTGGCCATGCTCAGCACGCCGGGGGAGTCATGCGGAATCGCCAGGGCGCTGGCTTCATCATTGAATTTGTAGCCGGGGCCGCCACGACCGGTACCGGTGGGGTCGCCACCCTGCACCATAAACGGCGGATTTTTGATTACGCGGTGAAAGACGATGCCATCGTAATAGCCATCTTTGGCCAGAAACACGAAATTGTTGACGGTAATCGGGGCTTTGCTGGCGAACAGTTCGATATCAAACTCGCCTTTGGTGGTGACAAAATGCGCCGTATAATTCTTGGTGGCGTCAATCCCCATTGCCGGTGGATTGCTGTATTCTTTAGCCATGTGTTCAACTCCTGTTGATAATGAATATGCCTTGAGTATAGGGAAATTATGTGGTTTTCACAAATGAGAAGCCCATAAAAACGGGCGGCTTGTGACCGCCCGTCTGACCCTTTTTAGGCGGCACTCTCGACGATTTCAATCGTCTCGATGATGTCACCCTGCTCGATCTGATTAACCACGTCCATACCATCCCCGGCCACTTTGCCGAAAACCGCGTGGACACCATTGAGATGTGGCGTGGGAACAAAGGTGATAAAGAACTGTGAGCCGTTGGTATTCGGGCCAGCATTCGCCATGCTGAGTATACCCGCGCTGTCATGCGGTAAAGCCAGTGCGCCGGGTTCGTCGTCGAAGCGATAACCGGGGCCACCACCACCGGTGCCAGTCGGATCACCACCCTGCGCCATAAACAACTGAGGCTCTTTAATCACGCGGTGGAAGCTAATGCCATCATAAAAGCCATCGCGCGCCAGGAATACAAAATTGTTGACGGTGATCGGCGCTTCGGCGGCAAACAGATCGACATCAAATTCGCCTTTGGTGGTCACAAAATGCGCCACATAGGTCTTGGCGGGGTCGATCTGCATTTCCGGCGCGGCATCATACTGCTTGCCGCTCACGGCTGGGGCTGGGGTGTTGTTGGCACCGCTGTCAGAGCCCTGCGGCGCCTGGGGTGTGCGGTTGGGCAGGCCGGTGGTACAGGCGGCGCTTAATGCGACCAGCGCCACAAACATCAAAAAACGATTGAGCAATTTAACCATCGTGTCATCTCTCCTGATTATATATTTGCTTAGAATCTATACGAAAATTAGATTTTATTGTACGGACACGGCATGCCGTGTCCGTACCACATGAATTTATGGATAGATGCTTAAAACATTACATCCGCAAAGTTCCAAAGTTTAATGCGATTTTCCCAAATTGACAGGCTGAAACCTCAGCGACAGGGACGCAGCGCCAGCCAGTCCGCCAGATTGTAGGTGTAGGGGTGATACAGCGCGGTCACATTGCGATACTGAATCTCAACCGTGGACTGCCATAACGTGTCACGCACAATCGGGCATAAAATCAGGCTGTTGATCTCCGCGCCGTTCTGAGCATAGACAGCCGTATGGCGCAGACCGGCCTGATTCAGCGGCGGGTTAATCAGGCCGGTCTGCGGTCTGCCCAGCAGGATAAACAATGTCCCCAGCGGCACAGTGGTGCGGATACGAATACTCTCCACCGTGTCACCGGATGCCCGAAAATGACTGCTGAAACTGCTGTCAATCCAGTCCGGCTGGCGGCCACTCCACTCGAAATCATAAAAGGCGCTGCTGCGTTCGATATGATCAATCCAGTCATGGGCTTCCAGCAGACGGATCGCCTCATCCACACGGGTGACACCGGGGCGCACACCTAACCAGCACGGCGCGGCACATTCCGCTGGCGGGATGAAGAAAGTACGCAGCGCACTATCGTCATAGGGCCGCATGTAAATCACGCCGATCAGCAGCGCAAATCCACCCGATAAACTCAGCGCGTAACGCAGCCAGATCGAGCCGAGGCGCTTCAGCACTATTTTACTGGGGCTTGCTGCGACGCGGCGAACTCCTCAATGCTGCGGCGCTGGCGACGGTTCGGCCAGATAAACGGGCGCACCTTGCGGATCTGCGTCCAGGCTTCGGCGGGTGTTAATCCCGTGCTGACCAGATAAGCCGCGGCCAGAGTCGGCGCACGCCCCACCCCCACGCCACAGTGAATATAGACTGCGCCACCTTCGGCCAGTTCCTCGGTGATATAGCGCACTCCAGCGGCCAGTTCTGCCTGAGATGGCGCGGTGTTGTCCTCAATCGGCAGATGGAGATAACGATCCATCACCCGCGCAGAGCCGGTGTAATCAAACTCGCGCCGCAGGTTGAGAATGGCCGTAATGCTGCGCGCCTGCATCTGGCTGATTCCGCGGCTGTCGTGCTGACCGCCTACGTGCAATTGCGGCGTGACCTGGCTGTAACGCCGTAGCGAAACCCCGGTCAGGCGGCGGCTCAATTGATCAATCGCCCGCACCACCAACAGCGACGGTGGTTGTTTATGCAGCCACTGCCAGGCCATTTTTAAGCGCGAGTCGGTTGCTTCGCGCTCCGGCAGATTATTCAGATTATCCATACACTCCTCATTCATTTTCGCATACCGACATCTCACGCCGCCATAACGGCGTTTGATAGTCGACAAAATCTCCCTGATTAGTATTGCGCTCGCTTAAGCGCAGTTCCATGATTAACGTCACCGGCTGTGACCAGATGCGCCGCACCTGAAGGGGACACGACAGCATGCCATACAGTGCGAATTGGGGATACACCGCCGTATGGGCGATCAGCGGGGTGCCGCGCAAAACCACATACGAATCCTGTTGGGGCTGACCAAAGGCCAGCATAAAATCACCAAACGTTAACTGTACAGGGATCGCCACACTGCTGACGCGATCCCAATCGGTAGCGAGCATCCCGCGTTTGGTCACGTCGATATAATCCGGCTGCTGACCGCTCCAGCCCCAGGAGATATTCGGCCCACCGGGATTAACTTCGCCCACCCACGGATGATTTTGCAAAATCCGAATCGCGGTGGACACATCACTTTTATCCGGCTGGATGCCCTGCCAGCACGGCAGATCACAATCAGCTTGTTCCAGCACAAACCCCTGCAACGGCGCATCATCCGCCACCGACAGATTAATCACGCCGACAGCCAGCGTAAAAAACAGCGACAAAATCCATGCGGCCCAGACGAGACTTTTCATCGCTGTTTATAACAGCGCATCAACGTTCAGACAGCCGATGAGTCACGGAGTTTAAAAAGCGCATCACACTTTTCCAGTCTGTTTGCTTCGACAGGAATATTCTACTACATTTCACTGCACAGCCGACGCATGCTTCAGACCCAGTTGCAGCACCGTCAATCCTGATCCCACTCCTGCACACAAACGTTATGCCGAAATTCCTTCAGATCATAAGACGCCAGTGTATTGTCGCTGCCGGTGGAAAGAGTGCCTGCGGTGCGCCAGAAATGGCGACAGTCGAGTTCCATCCGCAGCAAAAGACCGCCTTCGTTGTAACTGGCAAAATGCTCCTGCCAGACAAACCCGCCATCGGGCACACCCAGCGCCAGCCACAGATCACCCAGCGTAAAACTCCCGCCCAGTTGCAACGACGCGACCTGCGGGTAATTGACATTTTCATAGATGATGAGCACACTGCCGGGGTCGTCGCTGTGGATAAAAGCGGGTTGCTGGCCGCTCCATTCCCAGGTGATGGTGCGGTTGCCACGCGGGGATTCGTCAACACTGATCGCGCCGATCCAGTCATGCTGCTGCAAAATACGGATCACCCGGTCAGCATCAAGCTGGTTGTCCAGACCCATAAAACACAGATCGCGGCAGGGGCCATCGGTGCGCAGAAAATCGCGTAACGCCTGTGAGTAACTTTCGTCGTAGGCCAGTGTCCGCGTCAGGCCGATTAACAGCGTGATGAGTAATGTCAGGCTTAAAGCCAGTCGGGATAATAATCGAGGCACAAAATCCGTCTCCCACAGCAACCCTGATGCCAGCCTTGCAGGTGGATGCCGTTACCAGTTCAGCGCAGTATCGCGCTTCCAGTAGCGCAGCACCAGCCCGCCACCGGGCATAGCGGCCACCAGCCGGTAGAGCAAATCCCAATCGTCGGCGGCCAGACTGTACAGGCAGCCCACGGCGTACAGCACTAAACCAGCGATCAGGCCGATCATAACATGGATGCTTCCCAGCGTCACCATGACCAGCGCCACCGCGACAGCCAGCACAGCCAGACGCAGCCACGCAATCAGAGTCTGCTGCAACGCCCACCCCGGCGAGCGAAAAACGCGCAGTAATACGGCCAGCACCAGCAGTTCAGCCAGAAACGACGCCAGCGCCGCGCCAAAAATACCAAGCGGGATAATCAGCAGCGCGTTCATGGTGATGTTCGCCGCCAGCCCCGCCGCGCGAATCGTCAGCAAACGCCGCTGGCGATTCTGGACGATCATGCCCTGTGCCAGCACATTCACCAGCATCGACACCAGTGCATACCAGATGAGAATGCGCAGTACATCAGCGGTCGGCAAATAGTTGGAGCCAAGCAAAGGCACGATCAGCGCACTAGAAAAAATCGACAGGGTGAGCGCCAGCGGCAGACTGACCAGCAGCGTGAAAAAACTCAGCTTGCCGACGATAAAGCCGAAGGTTTCGCCAGCATCATGAAAGCGTGACATCATCGGATAGACCGCGATCAGAACAGTGGTGTTCAGCATTTCGACCACGCCGAAGATCACTACAAACGCGGCGGACAGATAGCCGGTTTCGACGGTGCTCATCAGCCGCGTGGTCATCAGTTTATCGGCATGCTGATAGGCCAGCGCCAGAAACGCAGAGATCGCCAGCGGTGCGCCATTGACCAGCAGCACCCGCGCCACTGTCCGGTCAAGCGGGAGTTGCAGGCGCACCCCGCCGCGCAGCACCAGCAGCCATAAAGCTGCCGAGCGTGCCGCGCCAGCCAGCAGAGTCGCCGCGTAGACACCCAGCAATCCCCAGCCCGACACCAGCGCCAGCGCCGCCAGACCCACCAGCAGCAGAATATGCAGGATCGACACGACGGACGAAGCCAGCATCCGCTCCTGCGCCAGCAGCACATCGTTGGTCATATTGCCGAGGATATCGACCATCAGGCTGATTCCCGCCAGCGCCAGAAACGCCTGAATGTCTGTCGGATAACCGGTCAATACGGATGCACCGGTCACCAGCACATAGGCCAGCAACGCCAGTAACGTCTGCATGAACAGGGTCGCCGCCAGATATTTACCCGCCAGAGCCGGAGTTCGCGCAATGTCACGGATCATAATCGGCCCCATGCCGAAGTTCACCAGCGCGGTACCGATAGCAATAAACGAGCTGACCGTGCCATAGATGCCGTAATGGTCAGCACCTAATGACCGCGCCAGCACGATATACCAGGCAAACAGCACACCTTTGCTGATGACACTGGCCGCTGCAATCGACCCGGCATTACGGGCGGCACGACGCGCATCTGCGCTGGAAATCATGGGAACGGGTTGGTCGGCCATCAAGGGGCTTCCTGAAAATAAAAAGCGGATGTGGGTGTTTAGAAAAGACCCCAACTCCGACCTAAAAGGCCGGGGTTAGGGTCAAGGATATCAGTCAGCTTTCTTCGCAGAAATTTAACCGATTAAATCGGCTTGATCTGGTCGGTATCCTCGTCGGAGAACGTGTCATCCTCGATGGTGATAATCGGGACCGAGCCGGGTGTCGGCGTATCTGGCCTGATCGCCATATCGTCCGGCATATCCGGGATATAATCATCCTCGCCGATGGTGATGATCTTATTCGTCTGACCGGTCGCCACACGGGGATCAACCCCGGGCTGCTGAGGGACATAGTAAGGCCGTGCCGGACGACGTGAGCGGAAGGCCAGCGCATAAATCAAGGCGCCCAGCACCACCATCGCCGCGATCACAATCAGCATACCCAGAGCCGCCAGCACAATACGCGGCAGATTTTCCTGGTCAAAGATGCCGGGTTCGGCTGGCGTGGCCACGGCAACCGGCGCGGCGCTGATGCGCTCCCCACCAAACTGCACCACCGTCGGCAGGGTTCCTGCGCTGATGGTGGCGGTAAAGCTGCTGGGGGTGGTCGGTGTATAATCCGCCGTGGAGATGGACAACGTGTACTGCCCCGGCTCTAAAAACTGGAAGCAGATGACACCCTGTGCCGCCGTCGGTGAATCGTCCAGCAAGGCGCTGGCAACCGTGACCTCATCCACATTGAGCAGATTGGCGCTGACGCCACGTGTCAGAAAGGGCTCACCACCATCCAACTGGCCGTTACCATTGCGGTCTTCAAAAGCCCGGACACAGAATTGACCACCAGCCTGGGCTTGAACTGGGCTGCTCATCAGCGCGATGATCACCAGCAGGAGTCCTAAATAACGCATTGTGTTTTCCTCTCCAGGCGTGAAACTCATCAGGTTCGTTTAACGTCGGCGCATAAACAGCGACAGGCCAAGTCCGGCCACCGCGACCACCGCCGCCACACCAAAGATAATCAGGCCACTGTTCGCCAGCAGATTATCCGTTGCCGCGTCCTGCACATCGCCGCTAACGGCTTCACTTTCCAGCTCGCCACTGTCAGCCGGGGGCGCGACAATCGCCTCCACACCTTCGGCAGCGCCGAAAATGACATCCATCTTCACCCCGGCCAGCGCCTGCAAACGCAGTTGATTGGGGGAGGTCAGGCCATAACCGGCAGGCGCGCTGGCAGCGACTACATAACCGCCCGGTTGCAACGCTTCAAAACAGTGCGGCTCGGACACGCCATCGGTTTCCACACCATCCACCATTTCCGCGTTCAGATTGAGGTTGATCGTCCCACCGGGGAGCAGATCTTCGCCGTTTTCCTGAATGCGATTCTGATTGAGGTCGTTGAACATCGCCACACAGACGATTGCCCCCAGCGCGGAGGGATCATTCGCCGGCACAACCTGCCCATCGGCCACCGATACCACCGGCGCAGGTGCCGGGGTTGCGGTCGGTTCGGATGGAGTTGGTTCAACCTCTTCCGTGCTTTCGGCGCCTGCCTCACCACCGGCTTCTTCAGTCGTTTCAATGGCAGGTTGTTCAGCTTCTTCACCAGCATTTGTGCTGTCAGCTTCTGCGGTACTTTCCGCTTCTGCGGTGCTTTCTGCATCGGTTGAGGGATTATCCTCGTCTTCAATTTCTTCGCTGAGATTGGTGCCTTCCGATGGCAGCGGTTCGCGAATCAGGAGTTCCTGGCCGATGCTGATAATGCGCGGGTCGGAAATGCCATTGAGGTCCATAATATGCTGGCGGGTCACACTGTAAGCGACGGCGATGCTGTCAACCGTATCACCTTCACCCACCACATGAACAATCGAGCCATCTTCACGCTGATTTTGTGGGGTGACAAACGCCACAGACGGCGGCGCAGTCGGCACCGGAGTCGCCGCGGGGCCAGCCCCGGCAGCCGTGCCACCGCTGCCCCCACCGGTTAAACTGGTCTGATCCCAGTAGGTTCGGTTCAAATCTGCGGTTGAGCCCTGCCGCGAATACAGGAATAAAGTCGCGGTGGTGCCGGTTGTGGTCGCGCCGACGCTCATCTGTTCCCAGCGATCATGTGGCTGCGCCCAGTTCGACCATACAATATCGGCATCATTGGGGTCGGTGCCGCCGTTAGGGTCAATACCGATGCGCGTCTGTGAGCCAGACTCGACGGCTGACCCACAGCTATCACTATTGCTGGGGATATTACAGGCTTTGACCTGCGCCCAGGCACTGGCCTGAATATTCTTTTCCGCTTCGACACTCACCTGCTGGTAAATGGCAACGGTACAGGTCACATAACCGCAATCGACATTTAATGCCCGTCCGCCTTCTTTAGGTGATGGGCCGGGGCCGGGATGCGGGTTGACCGTGGTGCGGTCACCGCGGTTAAAAAACTCCCCTGTGGGGGAAGCCAGCCAGATATTCCACGCGCTGGGCAGATAGATCGGGAACTCACCGCCACGCCGGGTGGTGTAGGCACCGGAACCGCCTTCCTCCAGGCCGGGGTTATTCAAACGTTCATCCTGCGCACTCAACAGGTTAGTCATCACTAATAAAAGCGTCAATACAATAAACCAGAGCTTCATTCGCCCCATATGCTGCTACTCCAAAACTCTTTGATGGTGCCCACGCCATAATCACAATAAACGGTCAGGGCGTTGCGGTTCGTCCGGCAGTGTTCTATCCCGGCACAACCCAACCAGTTTACAGGGCGATTCACGCTGTTGGATAGGCTGAAATCCCCTGCTGGATTAATCCTCGCTGGCCGGATGCTAACGCGGCGCGATTATAACATGACGAATTTCAGAGTCAACGCCAGCACAATCAGCGGTGCTGAATCGTCAGATTGGCAGCTTAAAGTGACTTACGGTTGCCCTGGCGATAAGGCAGATACGCCTTAATCCATTCCTGATCCTGATCGCGTATAAAGTCTTCCGCTTTTTCGACCAGTGTCCGGTTGCCGATAAACAGCGGGACACGCTGATGCAGTGACGAGGGCTGAATATCCAGAATGCTGCCGACACCATCCGACGCATAACCCCCGGCCTGACTCGCCAGAAAAGCCAGCGCCTGCGCCTCGAACATCAGGCGCATTTTGCCACACGGTTCATTCGCAATCTGCAAATCACCGGGATAAGCAAACACTCCACCGCGCAGCAGATTGCGATGAAAATCCGCCACCATCGAGCCAATATAGCGATGGCCTAACGGCGTATGCCCCTCACCATAGACACCCTGCAACCACTTGACATAGGCGCGCATACCCATCGTCCAGTATTTTTCGTAGCCCTGATTGACGCTGTAGTATTTGGCTTCAGACGGAATCTGTATATTCTCGTGGCTGAGCAGAAATTCGCCGACGCTGGGATCCAGCGTGAAGCCATGCACACCCTGTCCGGTGCTGTACACCAACATCGTGCTGGAACCATAAATCACGTAACCGGCGGCCACCAGTTTGCTGGCCGGTTGCAGCACATCTTCCAGCGTCCCCTTCTCGCCCTGGCTGATTTTACGGTGAATGGCGAAGATCGTGCCAATCGACACATTCACATCAATATTTGACGAACCATCCAGCGGGTCGAACAGCAGCACATAACGCCCTGTCGCGAATTTATCCGGGATAGGAATAATGTCATCACTTTCTTCCGAGGCCATCGCACACAGACGCCCGGTATGATCGTTCATTTTGATGATGATGTCATTCGCCAGCACATCCAGCTTTTGCTGGCGCTCCCCGTAGACATTCTCATCGTCCGTCGCACCCAGAATTTCGACAAGGCCAGCACGGGTGGTTTCACGGGCGATGAGCTTGGCCGCCAGCGCGATGTCGTAAAGTAAGCCGGTAAAAGCGCCGGTTGCATGCGGGAAGCGATTCTGCTGCTCCAGAATATGCCGTTCAATCGTCACCACGGTAGCCATAAGGTTGCTCCTGCCTGAGAAATAATATTTTCTATCTATCTATTGTAGTGGAAGGCGCTTTTCACTGCTTCAGAATTTGGAGGTTTTTCACAAGTGCGGGGGATAAAAAGTCAAGGGACAGCAAATGCCGTCCCTCGTAAGAGCTGAAATGTAGGGACGCCATTTTTCGCGTCCGCTGGCAGTTTTACCCCTTCAGCACAGCGGGATTGACCACATTGTTCGTTTTGTTGTGCAGCAGCACATCGACAATCAACTGCGCCGCGTCCACAGCCACCGCGACCTGCGCATCAGACGTGCTGGCCGCCAGATGCGGTGTGTCGATGACATTGTTCAACGCCAGCAGTGGATTATCTGCCGCCGGGGGTTCTTCGTTATAAACATCCAGCGCCGCCCCGGCCACCTGACCGGATTCAATGGCTTTAGCCAGATCAGCTTCATTAATCAGTGCGCCACGCGCGGCATTGATAATGCGCACACCGGGTTTCATTCTGGCAATACTGGCGCTGTTAATCATGCCACGGGTTTCGTCGTTAATCAGGCTGTGCAGCGTGATAAAATCCGAGCGGGCATACAGCGTGTCCAGATCAACCAGTTCGACACCCAGATCGGCGGTAATATCTGCCGGTATATAAGGATCGGCGGTAATCACGGTCATCTCAAACGCCAGCGCACGTTTGGCGATGGCGCGGCCAATGCGCCCGAAGCCGATAATACCCAGCGTCTTGCCGCGCAGTTCCACACCCATGTAAGATTTGCGATCCCACTTGCCGGCTTTGAGCGAAGCATTCCCCTGCGGGATATGCCGCGCCAGCGCCAGCATCAGGCCGAAGGTATGTTCCGCTGTGGCGATGGTGTTGCCATCCGGCGTGTTCATCACAATCACGCCATTGGCGGTTGCCACCGGAATATCGACATTATCGACACCGACACCTGCGCGTGCAATCGCCTTGAGTTTAGGCGCGGCGTTGAGCAGTTCGGCATCGGCGGTGGTCGAGCTGCGGATAATCAGCGCATCAGCTTCACCAATCGCCGCCATCGTTTCTTCACGCTTCATATTGCCGGGGGCGATCACCTTAATTGCGTCCAGTCCTTCAAAGACTTTCAGCGCCGCCGGGTCGACATTATCCGGAATAAGAACGGTATAGGTCGCCATTCTGGTTTCTCCTCATCATAAAGTTGCGGGACATAAAGAAGGGCGCAATCGCTGCGCCCTCGGTTTGATTTGATTGGGTATTTCGTTAAAAGCCTAAGAATTCGTCCAGGCCGGATAAGACCTCTTCCAGCATC
>JBBSQD010000192.1:0-11990 GCA_038258185.1 Aggregatilineales bacterium
ATTGTTATATATATAAATTTTATCAATATTTGTGGTTAGTTGCAAATAGGTTTGTTAAATAAATTAAAAGATATACTTCACGCAACTAAATTACCATTTTTAACTTTAAAGTTCTCTTGACCATTGGTTATAAAATAAGGCGTTAAAGAAAGAAAATGGGCAACATGAATGATGATATCCTCAACAGCGCAGCGGAAATACTCCTCTCATTCCTTACCTGCACATTAAAATTTCTTTGTGGCCAAGTTAGATGGGATAATCTCCTAGTAAGGTTGGCGGTGGGTATATTTTCGTGCATCGCTACCTGCTGGAGTATTTCGCCGGGTTAGATGATGAATCCGTGTGAAATTGGCACGAAATCCCCCCATTATTTGCAGAATAAGCCAAGGCATGTTATCTAGCCGGGTGAGATTGATCGGATTAGATAAAAAGGCTCAACATCAATGCACGTTCATGTAGGTTGCAAAATCGTTTATTAATATCCGCAGGAAACCCCTTTACTGTTTATCATCCGGCCATCGCACACGGGCAATCATGATCTGATTGAAGAACGGCGCGAGGTTACGCCGTTCGCGCCGGTGACGCAGTATTTCGATGGGTATGGTAATGAAGTGTGGCGGATGGTCGCGCCGGCTGGCCGGCTGGAAGTCGAATATCATGCGCTGGTGGCGATGCCTGCCACGCCGGATTTCGTCTTTCCTGATCTGCCCAAAACCGCCATCGAAAATCTGCCGCACGAAGTGATTGTTTATCTACTGCCGAGTCGGCTGGCTCCGTCCGACCTGTTCATCAATGATGCGTGGGCGTTGTTCGGTGAAATTGAGGGCGGCTGGGCGCAGGTTCAGGCGGTGTGTGACTGGCTGCACAGCAATGTTCAGTATGTGTCGAGAAGCTCATCGTCCACCACAACCGCGTGGGAGGCTTACCAGAAGCGCCAGGGTGTCTGCCGGGATTTTGCGCATCTGGGCGTGGCTTTCTGCCGGGCGCTGAACTTCCCGGCGCGGTATGTGTGTGGTTATCTGCCGGACATTAACGTGCCATTTGACCCGGCACCGATGGACTTCCATGCGTGGTTTGAGGTGTATATCGACGGGGTGTGGTGTACCTTCGACGCACGGCACAATTTCCCACGGATTGGGCGGGTGGTGATTGCGCGGGGACGTGACGCGGTGGATGTGGCCTTCGCGACGATTTTTGGCAGCACGGAGTTGTTATCCTTCAAAGTGTGGGCGGATCAGGTCGATGAAGAAGCGAGTTTCGATACGGTGGTGACCGAAAGTCAGAAGTGACGCCGTGCGCAGTGGGGAAGACCTTTTCCAACACAATTACAACACAAGTCAACGTATGATGAGTATAGTCGGAAAGCATGATCATTACAGGTAAAAATGCCTGTGATGATCGAATTTTCCACATCCCCACCATCCAAGTTTGATGACGCCTGCTGAATCTTCGTTATTGTCTTAAACAGGATTCAGATATCGCTTCCTCACCAAACACAACCCTAGACAACATTTAACAACTTGTTATGTTTGCAGATAGGGAAAAACCATTATGGGCGATAAACGCTCAGGCATGAAGAAAAAGAAGGTCCGTCCCGACGTGAAGGAAACGACCGTCGCGAACCCGCAAATCCCCAGTGCTCCACCGAAAAAATCTAACCCGAAGAAATAGCTGTGCATAAGGCCGTGTGCCTTATTCACCCTGATCCCCAATTTCAGGTTTGATGCGGTCCGCAGAATGTCTGTCTCAGTGTGAGCAGGCATTCAAAGGATTCTCCAGGCATCCGACTCCACCTCACAGGATACGTTACTTTCGCACGCCATTTCAGGTGTGTTTCGGCTCCCCTATCGCTGACTGCTGACCATAGGGGTTCAATCAGCACAGCTATTTAGCGAGCTTAAAGAGAAGGATAAAAATAATGAAATTTAACTGGAGAGTTTTAGTTGCTGCTTTAATTCTGGTTGGCGCCGTGATCTGGGGTGCGGATTCTTTGCGCACCCGTTCGTACAGTGGCAATGACCTCAGTTTTGTGGCTGGCGGCGGGACGATCACAGTGATCAATGCGTCTGATGCTGAAGTGCCGGGGCAACTGGTGAGCAGTCGCGCGTTTGCAGTCACGAGTGACCAGGAAGCGCTAAGCGGACGGTCAGCCACAGAAGGTACGGGTCGCGACACCAGCCAGCTTTTTGAATTTATGCTGCCTGCAGGGACGAGTACATTTACGGTTCTGCGCGGCACAGATGTCAACTTTGTCGCCACGTCAGACACGTCACTGGAGGCCAGCGCCGAGCCGTTAAACTCGAATGATGCCCGAACCACGCTGATTGTGATGATCATCGCAGTTCTGGGTTCGCTGTTTTATATGTCCAGCGCGAATGGTCATCGCTGGATGAGCGTGGCGCGACGCACTAAAGCAGCCGATGACGCGGCCAGCAAGAAAGCCGAACAAGAGAATTTCAAACGGATGTTCAGTTCCGATAAGTCGTAAGGCGAACACCAGTCCACTGCCCTGGAACATCATCAAATACTGAAAGAGGTACTCTATGAACTTATCTGACCGCCCTTCTCAAATCACGACCATTCTGAGCAATCTGGACACGGCCCACTCGGCAGATGTGGCCGATGCGCTGGAAACGTATATCTCCGCTTTAGAAGCCAAGCAAAGCGCCATGATGCAGCAGCGCAATTCAAAGCCCACCTCCGACAAACTGCCGGTGTGGTCGCATAAGCGGATGCTTCTGCGCGAGCAGAATCGTCAGGAACGGGCGTTGCTCAAACGATTGGATTCTGAATAACGTCCACGCCACCTCGCTCAATCCCCGCTTCAGCATTTGGCTGACGGGGATTTTTTATTGCTGCTGCTGCGCAGAAAAAAATGTGCGCAGCAGAAGGTTGGAATTTAAGTGAAAATGGTGTCTCACAGGCGGACACGGCAGGCCGTGTCCCTACAGTTAGCGTATCACGAAACAGGGCGGATGGGGTGGACAGGTGTCCGGTCATTTGTCCCGTTTTTGAGGGGTACGCGGGGTGCTATCTGTCAGGCAACCGCATCAAAAATAGACGCGCGCGGGATCGGCTATCTGGATGGGTGTTTTGTAACAGAGGTCGGGTTGGGGACAGATAAAAGCGGATTATCTGATACTCAACAAACTTTACAGGTGTCTGATAAGTTATTCTCCAGAGTTTACCATTTAATTTCTAACTTTAATCGTGCTCCAGAATCATCGCTGGATTGAATCCTGCCCACATGAAAAGCAGTCCCGCGAGGGAGAAACCGTTTAGCAAATCCGTAGTAGTTTCCGTACAAAAGATCGTCAGGCCAGGGTAGATTTACTTCTACGATATAGTGGGTATCGCTTAACATCTCCAGCTCAACACCCCCTTTATCTTTCCCCATATAAACTTCCTGGATCAGGGAATTCTGAGCCGTGAGAAAATCAACAAACGTCATTCCAGCGGGCACTTCTAAATTGCTGGCAGCAGCCATTCCTACAGCAATCATATCGTAGGTTGATTCAAACGATTGACGCTTTGTAACAAGGCGCGCCATTACCTCATTGAGCGTTTTAACAGAAACCCATTCATCATCTGCAATGGATTCCAGATTGTATTCCCTTAGAACATCCTTATAGGTATTATCAACCTTTACATTATTAATAAACGCTTTAGCAAGGGTTCCAATAAGTTTAGTGTCGTGGTTTGTCATGGGGTTTAGCCTGGATAATTAGGGAATAGTTATTATTATATTTGGAAAAAGATATACTTCAATGAATTTTAGACCTTGGATGGGAATTGACCCGTAAAAAACCTTATAAGACCAGCTAAACTGCATTTCAGCATAGAATTGATGATGGCAATATAGTCTGCTGGCTGAACCCCGTTCGGGTTCGGAAGCGTAGGCAAATTGGTGAACAGATAGGTGTTTCGAGTGGTGTTCTGGTTTGAGAGTGGGACTCTGAGTACAATCGAGGTTATTCTCGATGAGGTTGCAGTGTGATTTTAGCAGGATGAAATGGGATGAAATTCGGAATCAGTTTACCGCCGTTTGCTGAATATGCCGAGCCGCGCTATCTGGCGGGGATCGCGCGGGAAGCGGAACAAGCCGGATGGGATGGCTTCTTTTTGTGGGATCATGTGGCGTATTCCGCGCCGGTGCATCCGCTGGTTGACCCGTGGATTGCGCTGGCGGCAATTGCCATGACCACAGAGCGGATTCGCATCGGGCCGATGGTCACGTCACTGGCGCGGCGGCGACCGTGGAAAGTGGCGCGGGAAACTGTGGCGCTGGATCGGCTGTCGGACGGACGGTTTGTGATGGGGGTCGGGCTGGGATCGCCTGCCGAGCGCGATTTCGGCACATTTGGTGAGGAAAATGATGATCGTGTGCGGGCGGCCAAACTCAACGAAGGGTTGGATATTCTGGCCGGGTTGTGGCGCGGCGAAGCATTCAGTTATCAGGGGACGTATTACACGGTCAAGGAGAGTGTGTTTCTGCCGAAGCCGATTCAGCAGCCGCGCATTCCGATATGGGTTGGCGGGGGCTGGGATAAAAGCGCACCGCTGAAACGGGCTGCCCGATGGGATGGATTTTTCCCGCTGAAGTGGCGCGGACTGATCAGCGTGGTGGAATGGCGCGAGATTATGGCAGCGGTCAAACGTGAACGTGGCGATAATCCTGCCCCATTCGATTATGTGCAGGGCGGAAAGACTCCCGGTGATGACCCGGCACAGGCGGCGGAGATGGTCACGCCGTTTGCCGAAATCGGCGTGACATGGTGGATTGAAAATCTCGACCCGTGGCGGTTTGGGATGGGCTGGGAGGACGAATGGACAGCGGATTATACGGCGCGGATGAATGAGCGCATCCGGCAAGGGCCGCCGCGTCAAAGTAGCCAGAGCAATATTACTCCGCACTAGTCCCCACCTCAGCCCTCTCCCGAATGGACGCTGGTGCAGCCCGAATTCGGGAAGGGGGCTGATAAACACTTTTTTTACAATCTTTCTTACTTCTGTCGTGCACTAAAGGTCAAGCCGGGGAGCATGCTTAGCCTTGAAACGTTCCTGGGACTATGCTGTTCCAGCCATTTTAAAATCGCCTGGTTTGTTTCTTCCGGCTTTTCTTGCTGAATCCAATGACCGCAATCCAGATTGACTACTTCCACATTGGGTACGAAGTCTGCTAAATTTTCAGACTTCGCGACTGCATCCCGGTCGCCATAGATCATGAGTGCAGGCTGCTGGATGATTGGATCGACGTCAGCCAGTAAGTGCCAGTTTCGATCAAGGTTTCTGTACCAGTTTACACTACCCGTGAACCCTGATGCTTTGAAGGCAGAGACGAAAACGGCCAGTTCGCCCTCGCTCATGATAGGCTCACCGAGTGGTTTTTCTGCTCTGGCGAGATTGATCATCATCATTCCTGGCTGAGGCTCTGCAACAGGCTGATTCTTGCGGTACATGTTGCGGAGGAACTGGAAGGTATTTTCTTCGAATACGGCGTCCGCGACGCCTGGCTGTCGATTGAAGTGGACAAAATAGAAGTCGCCACCAAAAATAACTTCCATCATCTCGATCCAGGGTCTTTCCCAGCGCTCCTGGTAAGGCACGGCCAGGGCTATCACGCCATTTACACGGTTCGGATGTAATAAGGTCAGTCCCCAAACAACCATTGCGCCCCAATCATGACCGATAAAGGTGGCATCTTCGTATCCGTAGTGATCGAGCAGTGCGATGAGATCACCCGACAAGTGTTCAATGTCATAGTCTGTTACTTCAGTCGGACGGGATGAGTTGCCATAACCCCGCTGGTTTGGCACGATGACATGGTAACCCGCTGCGACAAGTGCGGGCACCTGATGCCGCCAGGAAAAGGCGTGCTCTGGCCAGCCGTGACAGAGTACAATCGGTTTTCCTGCATTTTGTTGGCCTGCTTCAAAGACTTCGAGTTCCACACCGTTGACTGAAATAAGGGTGGGCTCGGGAAAATCGGCTGGATTAAACATTGTGTCTCCTCTGTTTTGTCATGTTGTGAGGAAGTCTGTCGCTACCTCATAATCTGATTATCTGGCACAATTAGGACATATTCTGCCCTAAACAAAATTGAAAATCTCGATCCGTGGCGGTTTGGGATGGGTTGGGAGGACGAATGGACAGCGGATTATACGGCGCGGATGAATGAGCGCATCCGGCAAGGGCCGCCGCGCATTTAAGCGATTTTGCGGTATAGTTAGGGCGTTTACTCAAACATGCACAAGGAGCACTTTTATGCCGAAGACCGCAATCCGCACTGATAACGCACCACCTCCCGCCGGGCCATATTCACAGGCGATCCGCGCCGGAGATTTTCTGTTCGTCGCTGGTCAGGGGGGAGCGAATCCTGCCACTGGCGAAATGGCGGACAACATCGCTGATCAGACTAAGCAGACATTGGAAAACATCAAGGCGATCCTCGAAGCCGGGGGCGCAACGATGGCCGACGTGGTGAAATCCACCGTTCACCTGAGCGACATGGGGAATTTTCAGGCGTTCAACAGTGTGTACACCGAATATTTTCCTGATCCTAAGCCGGTGCGTACGACTGTCGGCAGCATGATCGGCAAGATTCTGGTCGAGATTGATGTGATCGCCTATCTGGGCGAGTAGGTTTGTTTGACAAAGGGCGATAGTATGTCGCCCTTTTTTAATCGCTTTGCGCCCTCAGCCTAAATCCCTCTCTCCCACAGGGACGCTTCGCAGCCACAAGGGGCGAGGGACTTGAAAAGCACACAACAACGCTAGTCATAATCTGCCATTGTTTTACATTTTGTCGCCACCAGGAAGGCGCAGGCCGGAACGATAACCGCCATCGACGGTCAGTTCGGTGCCGGTGATGTAGTCGGCATCGTCACTGGCGAGGAAAGCCACGGCCTTGCCTATATCCTCCGGTAAGCCGAGGCGTCCCCAGGGAATGCGTTCCCCAGCCTCGATCATTTCCTGATCGGTGGCGAATTTGCGCTCACCGGGGGTGTCGATCCAGCCGGGGTTGATGATGTTGACATTGATGCGATGCTCGGCCATTTCCGCGGCCAGCGTGCCGTTAAAGTGATTGACCGCGGCTTTCGCCATGTTGTAGGCGGCGCTGGTGGGGATGGGCAGCTCACGATGCAGCGAGCCGATAATCACGATTTTGCCGCGTGAGCGTCCGATTAGAGGCTGTTTGACCATCTGCTGAACGGCGAACTGGCAGGTATGGAACACGCCAAACTGCACCACTTCCAGCACTTTACGGACATGCTCCCAGTCGGCTTCCAGCACCGGTTCACGGATGGACATGCCGGCGTTGGCGACTGCCACATCCAGCCGGCCAAATGTTGAAATCGCTTCGACGAACATGGCCTGCATAGCGGCACGGTCGGAGACATCAGCGGGTAGAATCAGGACGCGCCGACCTAGTGCTTCGATCTCGGCGGCGGTGGCTTCGGCGTCGGCGTTGCGCGTCAGATCGTTGAGGACAATATCGGCACCTTCCTGCGCCAATGTCAGGGCGATGCCTTTGCCAATGCCGCGCGCGGCTCCTGTCACCAGCGCGATTTTTCCTTCAAAGCGGTTCATGTGGTTTCCTCCCAGACACCATAGAGCAGCCGCAGCCAATTGCCGTGCATGATGGCAGTGATATCTGCTTCGGTGTAGCCGCGTGCGGTCAGCAAAGCGGGGATTTTTTGCAGGTCAGCGATGGTGTCGAGGTCATGCGGGGATTGCTCCTTACCGAAACCACCGTCAAGGTCGGTGCCGATAGCGGCATGGCGGCTGTTTCCGGCCAACTGGCAGACGTAATCAATGTGGTCAACCACGGTGTTGATGCTGACATTTTCCGGCGTGGTTACGCCCTGCACCCAACCGGGTTGCAGCATCCAGGTATCGAAAGCCGCGCCGATCACGCCATCCCGCTCGATGACCGCTTTGAGCTGGGCATCATCAAACTGGCGCTGATGCGGCACCAGTGCGCGGCAGTTCTGGTGGCTGGCGAGGACGCGGCCTTCGTAAAGCTCAAGCGCCTGCCAGAAGGCCGGATCGGACAGATGGGTCACATCTAACACAACACCGAGGCGCTGCATCTCCGGGAGCAAGCCCTGGCCGATTTCGGTCAGGCCGAAATCGGTGCCGGTGCCGCCGGCATAGCGGCAGGGGCCATAATGCGCTGGCCCCAGTAAGCGCAATCCGGCCTGCCACCACTGTTCAAGCTGCTCCGGGTGGAGGATGGGGTCTGCACCTTCCATCGAGAGGACAAAACCGAGCGGGGGCGCAGCTTCATCATCCGCGCCGTTTTCCTCCCAGGTTTCCCAGTCGGCCATGTGCTGTTTGAGACTGGCGGCATCGGTGATGATGCGGATGCAGCCGTTTTGTTCCAGTGCGCGATAATAGGCCAGTTGACCATGCGCGACTCCATAAGCCTGTTCGGGCGTGTCATAGTCGAGGTAGGGCACGGCGCGTCCGGTGGAACGTGCCAGCAAAGTGGCGAAACTGAGGGCTACCCTGCCCTGTCGCATTTCCGGGAAGGCGACGGTGCCTTGTCCGCGAGCTTTGCCGGGGATGCCGCCTTCACGGGTGCGGGTCGTGTAGACCGAGTCGAGCAGGTTGCGATTCCACTGAAGCGCATTCCACGATAAATCCAGATGAGCGTCGATAATCAGCATGATCGTGCCCTACTTACCGACGGCCTGAATCAAGCCCTTGAGATAACCAACATGCCAGGCGCGGCTGCGTTCCTGCCAGTCGTCGTCGCCAATAATGCCGGGATGATGGTCTGGCACGACAAAGCCCTCAAATCCAACCTGTTTGAGTGCTTTGAAATTCTCGATCATGTTACCGTCGCCTTCACTGGCGAAGACTTCGCGATATTTGGGGACGACGCCGGTCACATTGCGGAAATGCACATAGAAGATTTTATCGCGAGAGCCGAAATAGCGGATGAGTTCGGCGACGTCTTCACCGGCTTCCTGCATGGTGCCGATGCAAAACAGCAGGCCGTTATAGGGGCTAGGATATGCTTCGAGCAGTTTGTTGAGGCCATCAAATCCGGTAAGCACCTGCTCCACGCCCCAGTAATGCTTCAGCGGCGGATCGTCCGGGTGGGTGGCGAGGCGGACTTTGTATTCCTCCGCGACAGGCACAATCTTCTCGTAAAAATAGGCGGTACGCTGCCACGCTTCTTCGTAGCTTACTTCGCCCATCGGATTGTCTTTGATTTTGGCGGGTTCATAATCGAAATTCAGCAGGGTAGTGCCACCGCGTCCATTGGGTTTGTCATGATAACCGGGGCGTCCGTGGGGATAGTGGCTGTCATTGAGCCAGTAGGTCAGGCGCTGGTCGATGATGACTACGGGCGCGTCTTCGGGCTTATCGGCATAGGCTTCACCGATAGCGCGGACGGTCTGGGCGACGTTAGCCAGATCTTCGTCGCGCTCCGGTGTGCCGAGCAATTGATTTTTAATCACCTGCCCGCCCAGCCCAATGCCGGTGAGTTCCATGTCATATTTCTGAAAACGGCGGCGCATCATACGGACATCATCGGCCACGAGGAATCCACGCACTTTATAGTCTGGCACCGCCCAACCCCAGATGCTGGCTCCATCCGCGCCGATTTGCTGCGCGTAGAGCAGGCGATCTTCCGCTCCGTTATGTGATCGTAATCCAATTTTCATTAAGTTTTTCCTATCGTTCTGTCTGCAATAATGTTCTTTAGCTTACGCAGCCGATTTTAGCACGGGAAGGATAAACCCATTACACACCAATTCAAGGGATGCAGCGCACAGGGATAGCCGGTGTATCCATACGCTACAAAATAACCCCCCGGACATTGGAAACCTATCTATTCGGCGGTCGTTTAAGTGGCAAAAAGTGGCTTGTATCTGACCCGCCAGCCTGAAAACTGGCACTTCGCATCAAGATTTTGACAAAACCATAATAGTGTGTGTATAGTAAAGAAAATATTTTGAGAGCGCTCTCAAAAACTTAAAAAGTTTATTCAGAACGAAAAAATGAACCAGAACTTAGAAGATATTGCCCGCCTCGCCGGGGTTTCCAGATCAACCGTTTCACGGGTCATCAACAATCACCCGAATGTGAACAGCGCCACACGGCAGCATGTGTTGAAAGTGATTGAGGAGCAGCAGTTCAAGCCCAATCACATCGCACGGGCACTGGTCACGCGGCGCACTCAGGTGATCAGCCTTGTTATTCCGCAACCGGTGTCACTCACTTTTAGTGATCCGTTTCTGGCGATGGTCACCGAGCATGTGATCCAACAGGCGCGGAAAAATGGCTACGCGGTGATGCTGTGGGTGGGCTACAGTGATGAAACCAGCGATCAGTATTACGAGCGCATCCTGGGCAACAGCCTGTCCGATGGCATTCTGGTGGTGGCGGCGGTCAATAATGACACGCTGATCCCGCGACTCATAGCGGCCAATTTCCCCTTTACCGTCATCGGTGGGCCAATCACATCCGGCATTAACTATATTGATATTGATAACTTCCAGGGGGGTTACGAGGCTGTCGCCCACCTTATTGAGCAAGGCTGTACCCGCATCGCCATGATTAACGGGCCGCAGAATATGCCCGCTGCCAACCGACGTTTGCAGGGGTATTGCGCAGCGCTGAAAGACTGTTCCGAAATTGATTTTGACGAAGCGCTGATTATTGAAGGCAATTACACAGAAGTATCCGGCTATCAGGGGATGCACAAGCTTATCCAGCAGAGTATTGATGGGCTGTTTACGGGTAATGACCTGATGGCTTTAGGGGCAATGCGCAGAATCCATGAGCACGGCTTAAATGTGCCGGATGATATCAAGGTTATCGGCTTTGATGATATCCCGGTGGCACGGCATACCACGCCGACCTTAAGCACTATCGGCCAGCCGACTGCTCAACTCGGCGTCACCGCGACCCAGTTACTCATTGATCTGATTGAGGGCAAAAATACCACGCCTCATGAAAGAATCTTTCCTGTTGAATTGATTGTCCGCGAAACGACCACTCGAAAGGGGGTGATGGGTTAGAGGGAAAACAATGATATTCCGTACGATCTTTTGTGTTCAGTTACTCGTATGTTTTCATAGAGCGTTAGTTTGTTAGAGAAAAGGCAAAAAGATGTATAAAAAATTATCCTTTATCGTTGGGCTTAGCATGGCACTGGTGCTCAGTATGAGCCTGGTTTCTGCCCAGGATACAGCTATCCCCCGCGGTGGCACCGTCGTCATCAGTGAAGGCCAGCAAGCCGCCTTCGTCCGTAACTTTAATCCCTATTCCCCAGATCCCACCCGATGGACAAAATCCAGCATTTACGAGCCGCTGACCGTCTACAATCCAGTTGATGGTGGCTCACCGACCCACTGGCTGGCAACCGATTACAGCTTCTCGGATGATCTGCTGTCACTGACCTACACCCTGCGCGAAGGCGTACTGTGGAGTGATGGTGAGGACTTTAACGCCGACGATGTCATCTTCGTCTTCAACATGTTCGAAGAATATCCGGCACTGGATCGCTCCGGTGTGCTGCCTTACCTGGACAGTGTAGAAAAAGTTGATGATTACACCGTGAAATTCAACCTGAATCAGATCTTCACCCAGGCGGACACACTGATTGGTCAGGTACAGATCGTACCCGAGCACATCTTCTCTGCCGTGGATGACCCGGTGACTTTCACCAATCCTGATCCAGTAGGCACTGGCCCGCTGACCAACGTTGCAAATTTCAACGAGCAGGTTCTGGAACTGTGCCGTAATGAAAATTACTGGCAAATGGGCGAAGACGGCCTGCCCCTTCCCTACATTGACTGCATGAGAATGCCAGTTTATGCAGGTAACGACGCAGCTAACTTCGCGCTGATTAACAACGAAATCGACTGGGCGGGTAACTTCGTCGCCGATATCGATACCACTTATGTATCGGCTGACCCCGATAATCATCACTACTACTTCTGGCCGGGTGGCGCGACTGTTCAGTATTA
>JBBSQD010000193.1:0-11968 GCA_038258185.1 Aggregatilineales bacterium
CCGACCAGGGCAATTTCATAATCGGAACTGATCGTTACGCCGGTATGGGGCAGGGCGGTTTGCAGTACGGCTTGCAGCCAATCCTGCGAATGGGTGTTGGCTGCGCCAGCGATACCCACTCCCGCAGCCGTGACACTCTTGGCTGTCAGGTCGGTTTGATCGAGCAGCGACCGAATCGCCGTTTGGATGCGCCGTGCGGATTCGTAACGCCCGATAATGCTGGGGTTGACTGTTTCGCCGTTGAACTGTGCCAGACGATCCAGTTGTGAGTTAAATAGCGCAGCCCGCACATTGCTGCCACCACCGTCAATGCCGAGGATGATTGTCATTTTATTGAACAGCTTCCAGTTTACCCAGGATTGAACGCGCCCAGGCTTTTACCCGCTCACAATAAACATCTACGCCGTCTTTAGTCATATCTGCTGCCATCAGCGGCCATGCGATAAGTCTGCCATGTGACCCCGGTATGCCGTGATTGGTAATTGGCGTGGTACGGACTGAGGAGTCGGCGATTGCGCTGAGTTTCTGGCGTAATTTGTCAGCGGGAATACCCTTATTGACCGCATCATTCAGCAGCTCCAATGCCCCCTGCAAGCCTGCTGGTGAGTATCGGCTGGGGTGCTGGATGTGAAAGCACAACACCGTCAGATGGTGGACAGACCACGCATCGGCGCGATTCTCAAAATCCCAGGCCAGCATCTGATTAAAATGATCGTCGCAGGTCAGGCCAGCGCGCCATTCCGAGCCACATTCGGGACAAATTGTTTGTTCAGTCATGATAAACACCTTTACAGTCTGCGGTCATGATAAACTGTTGCGCCCCTTCAATCAATCCTGACACCATGTCTGTTTAATCAGATCAACGTAATTTGCGCCCGGGGTAATCTGTCCCAGCACAGCCGGTTCAGTCGCGCCGGTCAGTGCCGGGAGATTGCCGGGGCGATTGTGCCAGGTTTCGTGTGCCAGCAGGGCGAACACCAGCGCTTCTTTATTGTCGCTATCAATGCCAACATCTTCATGCGATAGAATCTGTGCCGGGGCGAGTGCCTCAGCCAGCATTTTCATCAGCGTGCGATTATGCCGACCGCCTCCGCCGATAATTACTTCTTCAATAGGTTGTGGGGCGAAGCGGCGATACGCCTCGGCAATCGTGCGGACGGTGAGCGCGGTCATGCTGGCCATAATGTCAGGCTTGCCCAGACCTTTATTCTTCGCTTGAGTGACCAGTGAATCCGCCATTTTTGCATTGAATAACTCGCGTCCGGTGGTTTTCGGCGGTTTGCGCATAAAGTAAGGATGGATCATACGCATTTTCAGCCACGCCTCATCAACTTTACCGAGCTTCGCCAGCATGCCATTCTGGTCATAACTGCGCCGTCCGTCCGTGAGAATGGTCATGGCGGCATCCATCAGCGCATTGCCGGGGCCGGTATCAAAGGCTAACGGCTGGCTTTCAGTATCGGATAGGGGGGGTAGAAAAGTGACATTTGCCATACCACCGATATTCTGCACCGCGCGCCAATGCTCTGGATGGCGCAGCAGCAGCCAGTCAACATAGGCTGTCAGTGGCGCACCGTGCCCGCCCACTGCGACATCTCGAGGACGAAAATTGCTGATGGTCGTAATGCCGGTTTGTTGGGCGATGATGGCCGCTTCGGTGATTTGCAGCGTGGAATGGACTTTGCCGTTGGTCTCTACATGGTGCCAGATGGTTTGCCCATGTGAACCAATCAGATCAATATCCTCAGGCTGCAAACCTGCGGCCTCAATCGTTTGCAGAACGGCCTGCGAAAACAGCGCTCCAAGCTCAAAATTGAGGCGACAGATTTCGTCCGCGCCGGTCAGGTCAGGGGTGCAGCAGTCCAGTATCCACTGGCGGAAACCTTCGGGGTAGGGGAAGGACAGCGCGGTGACAATGCGGGCGGTGATGTGTGGCGGTGCGCCTTCGATTTCACACAGCGCCGCGTCAATACCATCCGCTGATGTGCCGGACATCAAACCGATTATTCTCATGGAGACGACTTTCTTCTGGCGTTGTCATTAAGATGGCAAGTTGTAACGCAAACCTCCGCAAGACGCAAAGTCACAGCAGACCCGTTGCCCCAAATTGAGAGCAAGGGGTCTGAGTATCAGCTTTATTTCAGGCCAATTGGCCTTCGCGTTGCTGCAAATAGATGAACGCCTCGCGGATCGCTTCGCGGCTGGGGCGGGGTGTATAACCCAATTCCTGTTTGGCCTTTGCGCTGCGAATACGCTCATTGTTACCGTAATACAGTTCTACCTGACTGCGCAGAATCAGCGGATCACGGCCTGTAACCTGGGCGCCAAACTCGGAGAAAGCCGCCATCGTATACAATACCGACTGCGGTATCAGCCGTGGCATGCGAATATCTGGCTTGACCTCGCGGGCAATCTCGATCAGCTCGCGTGTGCCGTAACCGGATTCGTCCCCGCTGAGGATATAACGTTCGCCATTTTTGCCCTTTTTATCCGCAGCGATCATGCCGTCGGCTACATCGCGCACATCCACCCAGTTAAAGTAAAAATTGACATCTATTGGCACATCTTGCCTCAGCACCGTTTGCATATAATTCATGGTCGCGGTCAAGTTATAAGCATTGGGGCCGATCATGGCAGCGGGGAGGACGGACACCATCTCTATATCTAATTGTCGTGCCAGTTTCCACGCCACCTGCTCGGACTCCACTTTGGCCTGATAATAAGGATTGTTGTGGAAGTTGGTGCGCCAGCCGCTTTCATCCAGATAGCCCTGTGTTTCCATCAGATGCGGGTCTAATGTGACGGATGAACTGACGTAAATCACGCGCTGAACACCGGCTTCAGTGGCGGCCTTCATGATATTACGCGTGCCCTGTACAGTCGGGTTGATGATGTCTCGCTGGGGATTGCGCGCCCAGTGCTTGAAGACTGCCGCGACCTGATAAAGCGTATCCATACCTTGAAGTGCGCGTCGCAGCGAATCTTTATCCATAAGATCCGCGGCGACTACTTCGCAATCCAGACCCACAAAGGGCTCTTTTTTCTGTGGATTGCGCACACTGGCGCGGACATTCGCATCGCCTTGATCCAACAGCGCTCGCACGACATTATTGCCTAAATGCCCATTGGCACCCGTAACCAGTATTTGCTTCGCCATAATATGCTCCATTTGGATTATGAGTATTTACTCGTGTTTTGAATAGGTTAAAATAGAAATGTCGGCCCGTCAATATATTGTGAGCTTTTACTCATAAATTGGATATCTATGAACGATAGTGCAACATCCTCATATCGTGTGCCGCGTCAGAAACGTGGTCAGGAACGGGTGGATAAGATTCTGGAAGCAGCCGAAGCGCTTTTCGCTGAAGTGGGTTATGAAGCCGCCACGACGAATGAAATCGCTGCCCGTGCTGAAACATCCATCGGTTCCTTGTATCAGTTTTTTGACCATAAGGAAGCCATTCTGGATGTTCTGACTCAGCGTTACAGCGCGGAGATGGAATATGGCATGGATGAGGTCCTGACCGCAGTGGGGGATATGCCGGTGACCGTCATCTTTATGCATCTGCTGGATGCGCTGCGTGATTTTTACCATAAACGACCGGGCTTCCAGCCGCTGTTTTATGGGTCGTATGGTTCTGAGGATGTCATGCGCGCGTCGAACTCTTTATACGAAAAGCTGATTACGCGCGTGCAGGCGATTTTAGAAGACCGCTTGCCGCATCTCCATGAAACACAATACAGAATCTGCGCCGAGGTTTTAATCTCCGTGGTAAAGGGGCAACTCATCTTGATCGAGGATGCCGAGCCAGAGCGAGAGGTACGCGTCTATGCCGAAGTGCAACGATTGTTAAGCGCGTATCTGGCTGATCTGGCCCAGATTTAGCAGTCATGCGACTTTGGCGGGGAATGCAATACGACTTTAGGCTGAGACCCTATTCAGGCTTTATTCGGTTCAGTACAAATCCACATTTGTCTATGATGAGTGCATAAGTTTGGCCTGCAGCTTCAACAAATTGACAGGACAAACAAACTCATTCGAGAACACTCATCAGGAGATTGTATTGCCATGAACAAAGCTCGTTTTCTTCTCATTATGGTGGCGCTGTGTGCCATTGTGGCTGGCGGTTTCGCCGCTTTGGCTCAGCAGGACACCACTGAAATCCCGGAAGTTGTGATTGAGAAATCTGCCGACGGTTATACTTTCCCGACAGAAATTGCAGATGGTATCGTTAATATCACTATCGACAACACCACTGAAGCCCCCGCTGGCCCACTGCTGGCTCGTCTGAACGAAGATGTTACCATGGATGCATTCATGGCCGAACTTCAGAATGGCCCGATGGCCGCACTGCCCCTGGTTTCCTTACTGGGTGGTCTGGACGTGGCTCCAAATAGCAGCCGCACCGTAACCTATGATCTGAAACCCGGCAATCACGTCGCGCTGGATTTCAACAGCGAAGTTCCCGCAGTTATTCCTTTTGTTGTGGTTGATGGTGATGCGACTGTTGCTGCACCGGAAGCCGATGTCGAAGCTTCATTGCTGGACTTTGCCTTCACCCTGCCGCTGAACATCCCCGCAGGTGAGCAGATGTGGCACCTGACCAACGAGGGTGAACAATGGCACGAAATGGGCATCATGCGTATCGACGAAAACATGAGCATCGTTGAACTGCGCCAGATGTTAAACGCCGCACTGGCCGAATCTGGCCCGGGTGCTGGCGAGGGTGAACCGCCGGTAGCCTTCTGGCAGCCGATGAACCAGGGTGAACAGGCATGGTTTACACTGGATCTGGAACCGGGTACCTATGTGATTGCCTGCTTCCTGCCGGACTTCGTGAGCGGCCATGCGCATGTCGAAATGGGCATGACCCAGGTCTTCACCGTCGAGTAAATTCCGACTCAGCAGAATCAAAAAAGCGGCGCTCCCAATTCGGGAGCGCCGCTTTTGTTTATAGGGTGAATCAGCTTTCCTGAAATTCCGGCAGTTCTTCTAATGTGTGTGCCTGTACACCCAGATGAACCTCGTCTTCCATTATGGACTTGACCCAATTGATCGGGACAAGTTTATGATCTTTCAGGAACAAGCCCTGAGAGATGACGAGGTGAGTCGCTTTTTTCGACTCCTCATTCATAAACAACTGCTCGACTTCACCGACATGCTCACCGTCGGCGCTGAATACCCGCGCACCTTCTCTTAGAGCAGTGGTGTTATCCGGAATCTGCTCCTGAGTGACACGCGCTGCGGCTGGATCAGGTGTCTGGTCGATGGCTGGCCCAACAAAGCCAGGGAAGCCATAGAAGGCGGCTCCAAAGGGCGGATAACCATAAACCGGTGATGCATAACCGCTGCCGGGGTAGGCAATCGCCTCGACTTCCTGGTTGTTTAACCCCACGTAATGGGTTTGCTCGAAGTTGGGCAGTTCTTCCAGATTATCAATATCCGACTTTAAAGTGACTTTTTTGTCGGTGGCGGTGTCGACAAGCTGCACCGGCAGCACCTTATCCTCAGTAAACAGAATGCCATGCTCCACAATCACGTGGGTCACTTCTTTGGTCAATGGGTCAATCACGACACGCTCGATGTGACCAACATGATTATCGTCTGCTGTATAGACACTGGTTCCGTCTTTAAATTGCATTATTTAACCTTTCCTCTACTTGTTAATCAAGAGAACAAGTTTATACATCGACCTTACAACATACATAACCAGCTCGCATGAGACGACTCAGGTAATCGTTTATAGGTGAGGTGGGTGATTTTGTGTCCACTAAGAATGGTGTTAAAGGCTCGCCATTGGCACAAGGCGATGTTGTATAATCCTGAAGGTTTAATTCTGAATAAGGGATGTGGTATGTATAGTGAGGGTGTGAGTCGGCGGTTGTTATATACATTATTTTTGTCGCAAAGTTTGATTTCCGCCGCCCAGATTTCAATTGTCACCTTGGTTTCGATTGTCGCTACCCGTCTGGGTGGAGCGGAGACTGCGGCTGGTCTGCCTTCATCCGTGGTGACGTTTGCACAGGCGTTTGCCGCACTGCCCATCGCGCTGATTATGGGACGCTATGGCCGGCGTTTGGGGCTGACTGTGGGGTATAGCGGTGGGGCGTTGGGCGGTCTGCTGGGTATGATTGCTATTGTGCAGGGTAGTTTTCCTCTGTTACTTTTAAGCTCGGCCCTGCTGGGGATGGCGCGAGCAGGTGGTGACCAGAGTCGCTTTGTGGCGGGTGAAATGTTTCCACGTCATGAACGCGCGACGATGATCGGGCGCATTATCTTCGCCGGGACAATCGGCGCGATTGCCGGGCCAGCACTGGTCGCCCCCAGTGGCCGCTTTATGGAATCATTAGGACTCAATGCTGACCTGGGGCCGTGGGCGGTCGCTATGGTGTTATTTATATTGGCAGCACTGATTACGACGTTATTTTTACGTCCCGACCCGATGTTTATTGCCCGCGAGATTGAGAAAACTGAGGAAGATGCCCGTAAAGACGAACCTGTCCGTCCGGCGCGTCCTCTCCGCGAACTGCTGGCGGTGCCCAATGTACAACTGGCGATTCTGGCGATGCTCATCAGCCAGGTGGTGATGGTCGGCTTAATGGTCATGACTCCGCTGCATATGGATCACCACAATCACGGACGCGAGTCGATCTCGCTGGTGATTTCGGCGCATACCCTGGGCATGTTCGGCCTGTCCGCCGTAACCGGTTATCTGATTGATCGCTTTGGGCGCATCCCGATGTTGTTTGTTGCCGCGCTGACCATGATCGCATCGGCGCTGCTGGCTCCGCTTTCGACCAATGAATATGTATTGGCGCTGGCGCTGTTTTTGCTGGGGCTGGGCTGGAATTTTGGCTTTGTGGGTGGGTCATCGCTGCTGGCCGATACGCTGGAAGGCCCGGAACGGACACGGGTGCAGGGTCTGAATGATACGCTGATATTTTCGATAGCGGGACTTGCCAGTTTAGGAGCCGGGCCATTGTTTGCTATCGGGGATTATGTTGCCATTACCATGTCGGGACTGGTTCTGTGTGTAATCATGATCTTTATGATCTACTGGCTGACGCGCCCGCGCCTGATGGCAAACGCGCTGTAAACAATGCTAAACTGGTTTTCTTATGCTCTAGCGGACGGTAATAATGCCGTCCGTAAGCTAACAGATACAGATATAGAAAAGGGGAGCGTATATGATGCCTGATAAGACTGAACCGATAAAAATGTACAGCCGCACCACATGCCCAATGGATCCGCCGGTGCAGCGGATGCTCAACAGCGCCAATATCCCCTTTGAGTATATTGACATCCGTCAGGATGATGAGGCGAGAGCGCTGGTTCAGCAGATCAATCACGGTAATGAATCGGTGCCGACACTGGTGTTCGCCAATGGCAGCACGCTGACCGAGCCGTCTCCCGGCAGCCTGCGTAAACATCTGGCCGAAATGGGTTATGATGTGCCAGTCACAGATTTATGGCTGGCTTATGCGCGGGGTATGCTGACCAATCCGCTGTATCTGTTTTTAATCGTGATGGTCATTTTTGCGCTGCTGCGCGGTTTTGGTGTGATTTAGCGTTGCATGTCACAAAAATATTCAAAGTCGCGGAAAAATTCATTGCCAAACACTCGATCAAGGCAATTTGCGTATTTATTTGTCTTACTATTTATAGCCTTCCTATCAATACTGGTTCTAAGGACTCTAACTTATAAGCCTTGTACCCCTTCATCCGCGCTTTTACCATTGGGAGTATCTGATTATCCTCAGAATTGGTATCTCGCATCCACAAGTGATGATAATCCGTGGCACTCTGATATAGCGTTTGAAGCACAATTTGCAAATAGAACTAATTACTTAGCATCTTTTGTAACTGTAATTAAATTTACTCACCTTATCGAGGCTCAAGAAGCGTACACATTGTATTATAGTACTGCCTTTTGGCCTCCTGGCCCACTGTCTCTTACAAACTGGTCAAAACCCTCAGACTTAGAAATTGATCTTGTTAACACAAGGATGGCTCGTGTTGCTTGTATTGTCCAATCAGTAGAGATATGTACATATTGGGCAGTGTATGACACGTGTTTGCTCAAATTAGTTTCGCAGATTGATGATGAGATGTTTACTTATCAGAATTTTGGAGTAATAGTTCAAAGAGCTGGTAAAGAGCTTGAAAATAATGCTTATTGCAAACTCTAAAAATGAGATGCGGCCACGTGCCGCATCCCGTTTATTCACCACTTTCATCCGCTAAAACACGTTGATGCGGGTCGAAGAAACTCTAGATTCCAGTGTTCGAGTACCTATCGTCTGAATTATGTCCCGACCTTTATAGCAGAGATATGGCCTGTGGCAAAGTGTGGGAAGTCGTTACAAAGGATTTAACTGTAATGAGGACTATTCTTGCTGGAATAATTTCAATATTTGTATATGTCATAATTTCTATGGCTTTCTTTTACATTCCTGGCATAGTACTTGCTATATATACCCCTTTGGAATGCCCAACAGGCGGTTTTACTTGCCTTGGAGAAGGGATGTTAATGGTTGTAACCCATGTGACAATAGGACTAGTTGTGGCAATTTTTCCAGCCCGGCTCATATATAAACAATTAGCGCAAGTATTGAGAACAGATCAAATTCTGATACTGGATCAATCGAAAAAATCAACCGGAGCAATACTTACCCTCACCGCTCTCTTAATTTTCTACATGATGAGTACACTATCATTAACCATCTTGTCCACTCTTATAATTGGAGCGTTGTTAGCCTGTAGGCTTGGAATGCCATGCTTAGGGGAGAGGTTTTTACCCCTAGCTCTAAGCTTAGGTTTCGGTTTTATCGTGACAATACTACCAACCTGGTTTTTGTATCGACGTTACAGAAAACTAAGTATTCTGGTTCTCTTAGCTCATCCCCAGAATTAACAGCCTGATTGCACATGCCCGATACGATCGCTCATGGCTTCCTCAGCCCCATCAATGTGCTGGTTGACTGCACCTGCCAGCGGCGAAATTGTCCCGGCCAGGTGGGGTAATGGCATAAGCCTTATTGGGTAAGAGGTTGCCAAACTGGATTGTTTGCTTCCCGACCACCTTCACTAAATGGTGGCTCATTGGTAACCATACGCAGATCGCTTCCATCGGGTCTCATGATAAAAATACCAGGGGATTGGCGGGTGGAAGCAAATACGATCCACTCCCCATCAGGTGACCAACGGGGATGATAATCCAGTCCCGTGCTTTGGGTTAAATTGATTGACTCTCCACCTTCTGCATCAATACGAAAAACTTCGGTTCGCAAACTGGCTGGATCGCCCATGTCATCAAAAGCGCCAACTGCGTAGCCATAAAATACGAGCTGATTACCATCTGGGGACCAGTCTGGGCCGAGATTAATGCCACCGGTTTCGGTGATCTGCTGTAAGTTCGTTCCATCGGCGTGGATGGTATAGATTTCACTAGTCTGATCCCTACCTGCCACGTCTCCATTTACAACAAAAGCAATCATATTTCCATCTGGTGACCATTGTGGCTGGGTTTCCCAATTAATTGAGATCTCGGTTGTCAACGCTTTTGAATTTTCACCTGACGCGGACATAACCATAAGCATAGCTTCCGGGTACCCCGAGAGATACACAATTTGATCAGCATCTGGTGACCAGGCAGGCGCAGTGTCTGGCATCGCATTGTCTGTCAGTTGCTGCATTCCGCTGCCATCCTGGTTGAGAACATAAATTTCGCTATCAGTTTCAGCATCCGGTGCTGATATGAGCAACAGCCTGCCATCGGTTGACCAATCAAAGATTTTACCGGCGACGGATAATTCTTTGGCCGTTTGATTTTCAATGTCATAGATATAAGTGCTTGAAGATCCTATCCCTACAGGCTTTTCGATAGACTGATACGCTACAAAACGCCCATCGGGTGACCAAACAGGATGGTGGTCGAAAAAGTCATCCGTCTCCATCAAGCAGTACAGATTTGTCCCATCTATTTTAATGAGACAAATATCGTTATGGGATAAATTTGTTTCGAACATCAGGGTGGGTACTATCCCTTCTGTTTGTGTATCAGCCCTATTGACGAACACTATAGTTAGCACTGCAACAATCATGGATAGAACTGTAATTTTACGCATCTACCACTCCTTATACTCGTCAACGGGCTTTCTGCTGGCGAATAGACAGATTTTTGGGCTGAAGGGTCAAATGGTAATGTAGCGCGCGTTTATTCCCCGGCTTCATCTGCCAAGACGCGCTGATGCGGAGCAAAGAAATTCCAGATTTCCTCAGCCGCATCAATGTCCTGATTGACCGCGCCTGCCATCGGCGAAATTGTCCCGCTGGGCTGCCCCGGCCAGGTGTGTCCACCGCCGATAATCGCATACAGCACGACACTGGCATTATCCGGACAGCTCACAGCCAGTTTGCGTACCTGCGTTTCGGCATCTGCGTCTGTGGTGGGGATGTCGGTGGTTTCGGCATCGGCCTGACAGTTGTTGAAAGCCGCCCAGAAACCGAGTATCTCCGGCAGGGGGTAGGTGACATAAATGGTCTGGTCACCACGCGTAATGGGCGTGCCTTCCCACGGAATATTGGTGTCGGCGGTGCCGTGCATCAACAGCATGGGTGCGGCATCGATCCCGGCATCGACACAGATCGAAGGCATGCCACCAAAACCGGAGGCGGCCACTGTCGCAAACGCCGCGAAGCTGGCGGGACTCTCGCAGGCAAGCCGCTGCACCATAAAGCCGCCGTTGGAAAAACCAGTCACATACACCCGCGAACGGTCAACCGGTTCGGTTTCAGCAATGTGATCGACCAGTGCGATCAGAAAAGCGGTGTCGTCCTGTGGGTTAGGGTAGCCGGGAATACCGCGGATATAATTCCATTCGCCATCAATTGCATCCGGATAGGCGACAATAAATTTCTCCGAATCGGCCAGCGTATCGAAGCTGGTGTACGATTCAATATCCCCGCCGGTGCTGAAGCGCGGATGCAGCACCACCACCATCGGCGCCGCGTCGGGCAGATCGTCGGGTATATACAACCCATAGGTGCGATCAATATCCTCAAAGTTGAAAATCAGTGAACCCACCCCGGCAACCTGTGCCTGAACCGCGCTGGTCAGGAGTAACAGGGTGAGTGTAATCAGCCATTTACGCATTGTGATATCCCATGTATTTAAATTCGTGAAGTTTATACAGCGCCAAATTGTACAACTCCTCGTGATTTTTTGCCCACGTTAGCAGTAAATGGTACAGCCTTGCTGCTCAAGCTGTTGAGTCCACGCGGGCATTGAGGCGATCTTGTTCCAGCGTAAATCCAGTTTTTCGAGCTGGCTCAGTTGACCCATTTCCGCTGGCAGTTCGGTCAAACGGTTGCCGCGTAAATCCAGAAACGTGAGGTTGCTCAGATGGCTGATGGCCGCTGGAAAATCCGCAAGTTGATTATTGCGCAAATCCAGATGGCTGAGATTGCCGAGACTCGCGAAGGAATCCGGCAATGTGGTGAGCGGATTATTCATGAGATAGAGTTCCATCAGATTGGAGAGCTTGCCGATAGAGTCGGGCAGGGTGGTCAACTGATTGTTATAGAGGCGAAATTCGGTCAGTTGAGCCAGTTGGCCGATTGCTTCTGGCAGCGTCGTGAATTGATTATCGGTCAGGTTAAGATAGCGAAGCCGTGTCAGGTTGGCAAGTGAGTCTGGAATCGTCGTGAGCCGATTGTCGCTGATATATAAAAAGTGGGTGAGTTGGGTCAAGTCTCCCAAGGTAGCAGGTAATTCCGCTAGAGCATTGTGGCCGATATCCAGCGTGTGCAGATTCGTGAGCTGACCGATCCAATCGGGAAGGACGGTTAAATCACTGCTGTGAATGTACAACTCGGTGAGGCCGGTCATATCCGCCAGCCAGCCGGGAAGGGTTTGCAATGGATTGCCGCCGAGATATAAGACTTCCAGCTTTTTAAGCTGCTGGA
>JBBSQD010000194.1:0-11964 GCA_038258185.1 Aggregatilineales bacterium
CCGAAGCGCTGGCGAAAAGCTCCGGCAATACCAAATGGTTCGAAATTGCCGATAACCTTGCCAATACCGCCCTGGCCGACGAGTATTTCATCGAGCGCCGCCTGTACCCCAATGTCGATTACTACAGCGCGATTGTGCTGTACACCATTGACCTCGACATTGATATGTTCACACCGCTCTTTGCCATGAGCCGTGTCGCGGGTTGGTCTGCCCACATTATCGAGCAGATGAAAAATAACCGCCTCATCCGTCCCCAGTCCACCTATGTCGGGCCGACGGATCTGACCTGGACACCGGTTGACGAGCGCTAAGAGGCTTGTTCTGCACTTTCCCCTCACCCCCGGCCCCTCTCCCACGCCCGTTCGCTGCGCTCACTGGGGAGAGGGGAGCAAGATTATTAAGTCCTTCGCCCCTTGTGGGAGAGGGATTTAGGGTGAGGGGGTGAGAGTGTAGTTGCTTTTCAAAATCAAATGCCCCGCACAGCCGGGGCATTTTTTATCCACACTTTAGCAATTGTTGAAACTCCATTCCGCGAATTGCGTATAAACTGATAGATACCTTCAGCAGTCCGTTGATGAGGCACAATTATGATTCCACTCGGAACCGTCAATAACCCAACCCGCCGTACCCCATATTTAACCTATGGCTTTATCCTGATCAATATCCTTTTTTTCATCTGGCAGACGCTCACGCCAGCGCCGCAGCTTAACGCCGCCTATCGTGATCTGGCGATTATTCCCTGCCAGTTCCCGACCAATGTCGGCCCGAATATGTTCTGGATTTACCTGCGCGGCATGTTCCTGCATGCCGACTGGGCGCATCTCGTTGGCAACATGGTTTATCTGTGGCTGTTCGGCACCAATGTCGAGGATTATTTTGGTCGGCGCACATTCCTGGGGCTGTATTTCCTGGGTGGACTGGTGGCCGGTCTGGCGCAGACAGTCACCTATGCCTATCAATGCTCGCCTGTCATTGGCATTGGCGCCAGCGGCGCGATCTCTGCCATTTTAGGCGCTTATCTGGTGCTGTACCCCGGCACCCGCGTCCGTGTCGGTGTGATCTTCTTCCGCTTCTTCATGCAGGTGATTAAAGTCCCGGCACTGATTGTCTTGGGTCTGTGGTTTGTCATTCAGCTTTTGGGCGGCGCACAGGCATATGCCGGTGGCACATTGGGTGGAGTAGGCTTCTTCGCTCATATCGGCGGCTTCGTCTTCGGTATGCTCTTTGCCTTTATCTACACGATGTTCAACCGTCCGCCGGAAACTCCACTGTATACCGATTAAGCGCAGCAGATAAAGGGGACACACACTCATGCTGTAGTGTCCCCTTTTGTGCTTCTGTAGAACATAACATAATCCAAACACCCGCGTAAGTTACAATAAATCATTCTCTGCTATCATAAAAAGACACCCACGTTTTCTTAGCAGAGGGATTTATTAGGTTGTTTACACGATTTCCTCGACAGCACACTGGCATTATTCTCATTTTATTAACCCTGCTTGGCTATGCGTTTCCGGTTTCTGCCCAAACAACAGTCGGTGACGGTAGCCCCGCAAGCTGCACCACCGCCAATCTGGTGAGCGCTCTTGCCGGCGGCGGCCTGATTGATTTTAATTGTGGCGGCGCGGCGACCATCACCCTGTCCGAGACGCTGTTGGTTCAAACCAACACCACTATCGACGGTGGCGGAGTCATTACCCTCAGCGGTGATGGCGCACGCCGGATTTTGCAGCACACTGCTGGTACGCTGACACTTCAGAATCTGACCCTGACCGCCGGGTTCGCCTCCGGCGAGGGGACAGCCGCAAACGGCGCCGCTGTGCGTAGCATCTTCCAGGGCACACCGCCTACCCTCAATATCGACAATGTTACTTTTACCAATAATATTTCCAGTCTCACCTCTGCGCCGACAGGCGACGAATATGATTTTGGCGGCGGGGCGATCTATACGCAGGGCGGTTTTCTGACCATCGAAGACAGCACCTTTACCAATAATTCAGCAGATAACGGTGCTGGCGGCGCGATTCATGGTCTGCGCAGCAACGTCAGCATTACCGCCAGCGACTTCACCAGCAACAGCGCCATTGGTGATGGACAGGGCGGCGCGGCTTATTTTGATGGCGCCCAAACCTCCAATGGCCTTATCGAAATACACGATAGCGACTTCACCAATAACAGCACCCACAATCAGGGCGGCGCGATTTATGTCCATCTGTATCAGGGCAACGATGAATTCAATGTCTATGACACCGCTTTTGTGAACAATGCCGTGATTGGTGGTGACCGTGGCCTCGGTGGCGCGATCAGCGGGGGTAATGGCCGGGTCAACATTATTCGCAGCCTGTTCAGCAGTAACGATGTCGCCCGTGACGATGGTGGCGGCGGCTATTTCGATGGCTCCGGCGGCGCACTGGCCTTTGCCGAGACAGCCCGTATTAACATTGCCAATTCGACCTTTACCGGCAATCGCGCCGAAGGGGTGTCGTTCAATGCCAACGGTGGCGCCATTTATATAGTCAATAATTCCCCGGCGTTTACCATCATCAACAGCACCATTGTCAATAATTTCGCGGGCTGGGTAGGCGGCGGCATCAGCAGCACCACCAGCGGCATTCTGCGCAATACGATTGTCGCCAATAACATCGCCGATAACGGCCTGAACGGCTGGGATATTCAGCAGCAGTGTTCCGCCCAGCTTATCAATGGTGGCAACAATATCCAATTCCCTGACCGTAATCCCGACCCCAATTTTTTCAACGAGGTCATTTGCGCGCCGAATATCACCATAGCCGAACCGCTGTTGAACAACCTTGCGGATAACGGCGGCCCGACTTTAACCATGCTGCCGCAGTTCGGCAGTCCGGTTGTGGATAGCGGCAATGATGTCTACTGTAATTCCAGCCCCATCAGCCATATTGATCAGCGCAGTTTTACCCGGCCAACCGATGGCAACGGTAACGGCACTCGTACCTGTGATATTGGCGCGACAGAATATTATGCGGATATTCCGCCATTTGCCGCGGTGTTAATCAGCCCGCTGAATGGCATCAATATCACCGACTCCACCCCGCAGTTTTTGTGGCAGACTGCACCCTTTGCGGATACCTATCGCCTCCAGGTCGATGATGAGATCGGTTTCGCATCCCCTATGATCAATGTGCCGTTGACCGGGGATCGCTTCACACCCAATATCCTGCTGCCGGGGGATTATTACTGGCGCGTGGTGTCGGAAAATTCCTTTGGCTCCACACTAAGCCAGCCGCGCACCATCACCATCACCTCACCACTGAATGCCGCCCCGCTGCGCAACCTGTATACGGCACAGCCGGTATTAACCTGGGGTTCACTGGATTGGGCCATCGGGTATGAAATTCAGATCGCCAGCGACGCAAAATTCAGGACGGTGGTATTTGAACTCGTCACGGACATTGACACGCTGACAGCCACAACAGATGACCTGCCCAACGCAATTTATTACTGGCGCGTGCGCGCTCAGCAGGAAAATGGCAAATGGGGTAAATGGAGCGCTGCGGAGACGTTTACGCTGGTGGTGCCATAGACAGTTACTCTAAAACAACAAGGGCGCAGTATAAAACTGTGCCCCTGTTTATCGATCATAGTGAAACTTCAAAAATTTCCTTCTCTCGCCCTTATGGCTGTACTGTATAGCGTCAAAAACACAGGTGCAGGTTTAAACCGCATGCTGTTTGGGATGAAAAGGCCAGTGGACGGTGACGGTGGTGCCACTGCCGATGCCCTGGCTTTGCACCGAAATGGTGCCGCCATAAGCGTCCAGAATAGATTTGACCAGCGCCAAGCCTAAGCCAGTACCCGGCACATCACGCGAACGGGCTTTATCCACACGGAAGAAGCGCTCAAAAAGATGCGGCAGATGCTCCGGCGCGATACCCGCGCCGCTGTCCTGAATGGTGGTGTAAATGCCGGTTTCGTCAGCGCGCAGCTTCCATGAGACTTTACCGCCATCGGGGGTGTATTTGATAGCGTTATCCAGCAGATTACGGAAAACGACTGTCAGGTGATTCAGTCCGGCGCAGATGGGCGGCATCTCTGCCGAGGGGGAAAGCTCAAGCTGAATATTCCGGGCGCTGGCGTGGGGCAAGGTCTGCTGTTGCAGGCTGGATGCAAAGCGCGTGAAGTCGATCTGGTTGTTGCCTAATTCCGCCCGTCCGGCATCAAAGCGCGACAACAGGGTCAGGTCTTCGATGAGTGAGCCGAGGCGGCTGACTTCATCGTCAATTTCGATGATATATTGTTTCGCCGATTCTTCGTCCAGCGATTCGTCGTAGCGTAACGCCTCTGAACGCAGGCGAATGGTCGTCAACGGTGTGCGCAATTCGTGCGAGGTGTTGCTGGCAAAGGCGCGCTGCTCATCCAGCATGCTTTCCACCTGATAGGCCATCTCATTGAAGGCTTTCGCCACTTCGGCGATTTCATCCTTGCCGTTGTAAGCGACCCGGTGCGAAAAATCCCCCTGAGATAACTTTAAGGCGGATTCACGTAAGGCCGACAGCGGCTGGATAATCGTCCGCGAAATGAGCAGCGTGGCGGTTACCGCTAAAATCGCGACCACGGCGAAAATAATAATCAGCGTGGCCCAGCGCTGGAAAATGATCATGGATAAATTGGCTACCGGTACGCCGAGTTGGACGAGCATCGGCGTTTGGTGATTATTGGCCATGTCATCCGTGAGCGATGCTGCGGTATAGAAGCGATCTGTCCCAGCAGCGTCCTGCCGTTCTGTGATGGTGAGGCCACCGCGCAAAGCGGCTTCAATTTCGAGCATATCGCGAAATTCAGGCGGGCCACCACCGCCATAAGGGGGCATGCGACCCTCTCTATTGCCTTCATAATCCGCCATATTGATGATGCGTACGGTGCCATTGCTTTGCGCTTCATAGGTGGCAAGCAACTGCTGCAAGCCCTCATCCGTAGCCACATCCACCGTATTTTCGCGCAGATAATACTCTATGCCCTGGTCAATCAGGCGAATTTCATAGAGCAGGCGTTGTTCATAATCCGCACGGGCGGCGGACGAAATCTGCCCACCAGCGACCACGGTGATGATAGCAAATCCGATCAGCAGGATGCTGACATAGGCCAGCAACAAACGGGTTCGGATGCGGGTGGAACGTAAATTAAAGGTCATACGGAATTACCGGCGACAAAGCGATAGCCTACGCTGCGAATGGTCTGGATATACTGCGGGTTGCTGGGGTCATCTTCCAGCTTTTCGCGCAACCAGCGGATATGCACATCGAGGGTACGCATATCGCCCAGCCAGTCCGTGCCCCAGACTTTATCGAAAATTTCCGCGCGGGTGACGACTTCCCCGGCATTGACAATCAGCAGGCTTAACAGCTCAAATTCCTTAAACCGTAAGCCCAGTTCGCTGTTATCCTTAAACACCTGACGCCGGTCTAAATCGACCTGAATCTGGCCGATGGTGATAAAGTTGGTTTGCGCCAGCGGGCTGCGGTCATATTCCACGCGGCGCAGCAGCGCTTTGACCCGGGCGATTAATTCACGCGTGCTGAAGGGCTTGGTCAGATAATCATCGGCGCCCAGTTCCAGCCCCAGAATGCGGTCAATTTCCTCGGATAAGGCGGTGAGCATCAGAATGGGGACGACACTTTTGGTACGAATGGCTTTGCAGACATCCCAACCGCCCATTTCTGGCAGCATAATATCGAGAATCACCAGATCAGGCTGTTCATCAAGCGTCAGCTTAAGGCCGGAAACACCATCCGCAGCGGTTAAAACAGTGAAGTCCAGATTTTTTAATGATCGAGCGATGGGCTCAGAAATTAAACGGTCATCTTCTATCAATATTATTTTGGGCATTGGACAACGCCTTATTTAAATTCAACATAATTAATCACAGTATTGCACTATCCGCGTTGGCTTATCAATGGATTTAAGGTGGATTTAAGGTTATTTGAGGCACAGATAACCCTATGCTCATCCACACAGGATAAATTTAGCTCGAATAAGTAAAAACTCAATCACTCTGACCTAATTGTACGGAAGGAAAATAGCTGTATGAATGCACGGATCATTGTTGTTGCCCTGGTCGCGGCGGTTATTGGTGGTGTTGTCGGTGTTCTGGGATATACCTGGGTGGTAGGCGGAAGCGGAGAAGCGAGCGCGCCGATTGCAGCCCCCACACTGGATGTGAATGCTATCCCGACATTGAACCCAACCCAGGCGTTTGCTGCTGTGACACAGGTCGCAGAACTCAGCACACAGGTGGCTGAACTGCAAAGCGAAGTCGATACACTGAATGCTGCGGCACAAAGCACACCGGAAATGGAAACCACTGAGGCGGTGATGGAAGAAGCGACAGAAGAAGCTGAAATCGCCGAGGCTACCGAAGAACCCCCAGTTGTGGAAGCTACCGGAACGCGTAATCTGTATCGCATTAACGGGGAAAGCTCGGAAGTGACCTTCTTCCTGCAGGAAGATTTGCGCGGTGTGCGGACGGATGTGGTCGGCACGACCAACGAAGTCGCTGGCGATATTATCCTCGATTTTGCCAATCCGTCGGCCTCGCAGATGGGGACGATCCGCATTAATGCCCGGACACTGGCGACTGACAGCGAATTCCGTAATCGCGCCCTGCGTGCAGAGATCCTGCAATCGAGTAGTGATGATTATGAATTTATCGAATTTGCACCGACAGCCATCAACGGCATCCCGGACAGCATTGAAGTGGGTGAAACTTATCCGGTTGAGATCGTCGGCGATCTGACCATTGCCGGACAGTCCAACCCGGCAACTTTTACCGCAGATGTAACTATCGATTCTGAGGAACAGATCAGCGGTACGGCCACCGCGATAGTCCTGTATGCGGATTGGGGTATTTCGATCCCGAATGCGCCGGGAGTGGCGAATGTCACCGAAGAAGTGACACTGACGCTTGATTTTGTGGCGGATCAGGTCAGCGAGTAAATCGACCTAGCCTCTAACTGCAAACCCCTCTCCCACGCAAGCAGGTTGAGGGGTTTTCTTTTTACCAGCCTAGTATCTGGCGGACGGCTTCGGTGTGTTCAAGCTGAATTTTCAGCCAGGGTGGCGTGGCGGGATGGTCAAGCGCTTCTTCAGGCGTCAGCCAAAGGACAGCGGCCACTTCGCCGGGGTCAAGCGCGGTCGGCTCACCAGAGCCATACCTGCACAGGAAAATCACATCCAGACACGGGACGGCATCACCGGGGACGGTGAAAATATTGTTGTAGACGAACATCATGTCGCCCACCTCAACGCCGACTTCTTCCAGGATTTCGCGGCGCAGCGTATTTTCCAGCGCATGCGACTCAGCTTCAGCGTGTTCGACTTTGCCGCCGATCAGCGCCAGCGTGCCGGAAGCATGGGCTTCCTCACTGCCGCGCACCACGAATAAATAACGTCCATCGTGGAAAACAGCCCCTTCGACATTCACTATAAACAGCGGATCGGTCATCTTTAGCCTTTCGGGAAGGTGTGGAAACGGGGTGGTTCAGAGATCAATGACATTGAGCTTCTTATCGCGCTGCATCAGTTTTTGCGCCTGTTCCTGGGGCAGCACCACCAGCGGTGATTCCTCGCGGTAATCCAGCGCTAAAGTCGTAATGGGAATAATCGGTGACCAACGACGCATGGAGCCAAGCGGGGACAGCGCAAGCTTAATCAGCAGCGCTTCGATCATCTGCCAGGCGTAAGCGCCAGCATAGGGAAAAGCCAGCACGACCTGCGGGTCGGACTTAAAGCGCAGGTGATTGTTGATTTTGGCGCGCTGCATAAATGTCGGCATTGGCTCCACGCGTTCACGGACAATGGTCGGATAATTCAGCAAGCGCTGGTCAAGATGCGCCAGATAATCGTCTTCGTACAGCACATCAATCACGGCGCGGCGAATGCCCGTGCGTCCGCTTTCATCCTGCATATCGGTCACGGTGACTTCTGAAACAGCCACGCGGCCATCGTCCAGCGGGAAGGTCTTCAGCGACTGGGCGCCGATGTAACCACCCCAGCCCTGCCCACGCGGCATGGCATTGCGCCAGATGTGCTTTAAGGTGGCATCATCCAGACCGTGGGTAGGTGAGGTGAAATTGTAACCGCGTTTATGCCCCTCAAGGACATATTCCAGAATCAGTTGGGTCATGAGTTCATCATCGGTTTGCCAGCGACACGCGCTTAACTGGTGCGGGGGCGCGGTCGGATGGCGTTGAAGAATTCGCGCATAACGGTTTTGACACCTTTGCCCGTCGCCAAGCTGCCCTCGTGGATGGCCCATTTGAAGCCAAGGCGCTCCGCCTGATTTTTGAGCCGTTTCTGCTCGTTGCGGTAATTCTCGACGATCTCGTTGAGCGTGAGTTCGTCGCCCCAAAGATCGGCTTTATTCGCCATGATGTAAAAGGCTTTCAGGTTTTTAGCCGCGGAGGGTTCATCGTCGATCATCTGCATAACGAAATTGAGCGCATCCTTTTGCAGATGCACGTCGGTATGGTCGACCATGAAAATGATGCCGCGTGGTTCAGCCGTGCGGAACAATTCCAGCCAGTCAGTTTCCCACATGGCATATTCCCCGCCGACATCGCGATTAGGCTTCAGCTTCATATAGCTGTCGCCCACGCGGGTGTTAAAGTCCGACACCAGCTCACCACCAGCGGTGGTCGGGTCTGGTTGGAAATCCTCAATTTTGTCCATGTTGTTCTTCAACCACTCGATCAGAGTGGTCTTGCCCGTCTGACGGGCGCCGAGCACGATAAACGACATGCCCGACACTTTGACATAGAAGAAATCCTGAATTTCTTCCACGCCTTCGCTGATGGTGCGCGTTACGCCGGTGATAGAGCCGATAATCACGGTAACGATGGTATCCAGAATATTGTTGTTATTACTCACGTTAAACCTCTGTGCCATTCTGTGACATTCACTTATTATACGCTATACGCTTAAATCTTTTAAAACGTTGCATCACTTCTTTAATCCTCCATAACTTAAAAATTATATTAGATAATCTAATAAATAGGTTGAGTTAGATAACATTTAAAATAACGAACTATAGCATCTATATTAAAAATCGACATAATTTTAGAAAGTTAAATATAAAAAATTTCCCAATATTTTATTCTTAATGCGACAAAAACAGGTATTTACTTTAATATGTTTATAACTAATCAGATTTACTAGGAGTATACAAATGGACATTCTCTCAGATGATCTAATCATCATTAAAAATGCACTTAACAATGGTGATAAAGAATACGCACGTGAAATGTTGAAAGAAAAACTGGCAAAAACCCCTACTGCTGACGCTTGGTATTTAGCTTCAGTTGCTGCTACTAATCACACACAGCGTAGTCAGTTTCTGCAAAAGGCGCTAGACTTAGATCCCTTTCATGAGCAGGCAAGTAGCACACTTGAACGGCTTAATAAAGAGTCTTCACGCGAAAGCCAATCCATTAAACCAAAATCTAATAGTCGTTCAATCATGCTGGCCGAGGCTGTAACGGTTTTTACACAAAATGATTGGGAACTGAAACTGCAAGTGAATGATATGGTTCAAATGGAAAAAAGAAAACCAGTAAATTCATTTGCGGCGTTTTTAGTAATTGTGATTTTCAATTTCATAGGGGCATTGATCGTTGTTGCAGGGATTGCCACATCTAAACGCGAGAAAGTCACCTTACAACTTGAAGAAGACGGAATGTTAAGAGTAACGGGAAGTAAAACCAGCTTTATCGCTCGCGATGGTAGTGACGTAGTAACGCTTGCAAATTCAGTCAAAAATGGTGTGACTTATGCCGGAGTACTTGGATTGTGTGTATTCTCCTTGTTCATTTGGGTTATTATTAGTTAAACATCCATTTGATAGAATCAGCAGTGAAAAGTTGTGAAATTTCATTGCTGATTCTATAAATAAATTATGCTTTTAGCCATTAGTGTTTCCCGCTTCAATATAATCAACTCCACAGATATTTCACTTGATCTAAGTACCACGCTTTCTGATACCTCGCATGATGAGGCTAGGTTTTATGGTCGCCAGTCTTTATAATTCAGGGTGAAATCCACCCAAAAGGCGTTTATCCACCGTGTTTGACACCCAACACCATCCTGAAAAGATTCATCCGAGTGTGTTTATCGCACAAGGCGCGATTGTCGTCGGTGATGTGACTCTGTCGGAAAAGTGTGGCGTGTGGTTTAACGCGGTGCTGCGTGGCGATACCGATCCGCTGAGTTTTGGCGTCGGGACGAATGTGCAGGACGGGGTGATCTGTCATGCTGACCCGGGATTTCCGCTGGTGGTGGGCGCAAACTGTACCATCGGCCATCGCGCTATTCTGCATGGCTGCCAGATCGGGGATCGGGTTTTGGTCGGGATGGGAGCCATCATCTTAAACGGCGCGATTATCGGCGAAAACAGCGTGATTGGCGCGGGTGCGCTGATTACGCAGAACAAGATTTTCCCGCCCAACTCTATGATTATAGGCGCACCCGCAAAAGTGGTGCGTGAAGTCAGCGCGGATGAGATTGCCGCTATCCAATTCAGCGCTGAAGGTTATCAACTGAAGGCGCAGGCTTTTCTGGCGGCACAGGCTTAGTTCACATTTTTCACCCCTCACCCCCGGCCCCTCTCCCACTGCTGCGCGGGGCGAGGGGAGCAGGATTGGAAAGTGCCTCGCTGCATGTGGCGGCGAAACATTTCTGTGGGAGAGCATGACCTTTCAAAAGGTGAGTGAAAAGTCTGTAACGGCCATTGATAAACCAGAATTACCCCTGCAAAAACTGAACATTTGTGCTAAAATAGTGTAAACCAAGAGATACCCATGAGCCAGGAACAGATCGAATTTACAGCCGGGAAATCCGGTGAACGACTAGACAAAATCATTATGGCGCATATCGGCGACCGACTTTCGCGCGCTCAGTTACAAACGCTGATCGGCGACGGCATGGTGGTCGTGGATGATAAACCCGTCAAAGCCGGAATTAAGCTCAAAGGCGGAGAAATGATCAAGTTGACCATTCCGATCCGCGAGGAACCGGAGAAGGTTCAACCAGAGCACATTCCGCTGAATATCCTGTATGAAGATGACGATATCGCGGTGATTGATAAAGTGGCGGGGATGACGGTGCATCCCGGTGTGAACAATGAAACCGGAACACTGGTCGGCGCGATGCTGTCCCTGTGGCCGCAGATCACCGAAATGAACATCGAGGAAAAACGGGCGGGGATTGTCCATCGGCTGGATAAAAACACCAGCGGCCTGATGGTTATCGCCAAAAATGATGTGGCACGACGTAAACTGTCGGAACAGTTCCAGAATCGCACCGTCGAGAAACATTATCTGGCGCTGGTGGAGCGTAAGCCGGAAACGATGAAAGGCCGAATTGAAGCGCCGATTTCGCGTGATCCCAAGCAGCGCAAACGCATGGCGGTTGTGCGCGGCGGCAAATCGGCCATCACCGAATTTGAAGTGATTGACGATCAGTTTTATGGGGATCAGGCGCTGGTCAGGCTGGATATTACAACCGGCCGTACCCATCAGATTCGTGTGCATATGGCGTTTATCGGTTCGCCGGTTGTGGGTGACCTGGTCTATGGTTTCCGCAAGCAGCGCATCAAAATGAAGCGGCATTTTCTGCATGCGGCGGAACTGGCGTTTGACCATCCGACCAGCGGAGAACGCATGTCGTTTAAGTCCGAGATGCCGGTGGGATTGAAAAATATCCTGGAGAAGCTGAAAACACCGTAGTTCTACTTTTGACCCCCCATCCCCGACCCTTCCTCCCACAGGGACGCTACGCAGCCCGTCAACGGAGGAAGGGAGGATAAAAGTTCAGTAAAGTCCCCTCATTGCTGGCGGGGAGGGGATTTAGGGGTGGGGTCTGGTTCATAAAATTTCCAATCGGCATCAAAATATTCATGATGGTTTTGCGAGTCGTGAAAAAACTGATCTCACGCTA
>JBBSQD010000195.1:0-11936 GCA_038258185.1 Aggregatilineales bacterium
CAGGCCCCTGTTACTGCTTTATTATCAGGTGAAACCGTTGCTAGTCCTAATATTGGCGGCGTTATTGGGCTTTTAATCGTTGGGGTCTCCTATTTTCTCAGTCGTACCCGCTATTATGTATGGGCGGCGTATTTCATCATCGCCACGCCTTATATCGCCGTCGTTCTAGCAAGTATTAATACAAATGGGGGAGCTTCAGAGACCAGTTACTTCTTCATGGCACTGTGTGTGTTGTTTGCCAGTCTGCTGCTGGGTTGGAAAGAAACCATCATTGTGGGTATTATCACCGCCCTCTCGATTGTGTTCATGACCATCATGGCTGGAATGGAAGTCCCCCTGACCGTTGTGACTTTTGTGGCGATAACAACCGGTGTGACTTCGTTGGTCAGCCAGATCCGCGATCAGTTTATTAATGATCTGCAGATCTCGCAGATGGCGTTGAAAAATCAGGTCATTGAAACTGAGCAGGCACGTCTGAAGGCGGAACGCTCCGACCAGGTGAAGTCAGCCTTCCTCGCCAGTATGTCCCATGAACTGCGCACACCGTTGAATGCTATCATCAACTTCACCAAGTTTGTAGCCAAAGGTGACCTGGGGCCGGTAAACGAGGAGCAGGAAGAAACCCTGTTTGAAGTGGTCGACAGCGCCAAGCATCTGCTCAATCTGATTAATGATGTGCTGGATATGTCCAAGATCGAATCCGGATCGCTGAATCTGTTCGTGACAGATGATGTCGACCTGCAGGCCATTTTGCAGCAGATCGCCTCCACCAGTAAAGGTCTGTTGGTTGATAAGCAGGTTACAGTGGAAACGGATGTCCCGAACACCTTACCCAACATTCGTGGTGACCGTCAGCGGCTTGTCCAGGTATTCCTGAACATTATGTCCAACGCCTGTAAGTTTACCGACGAGGGTAAAATCACAGTGCGTGCCCATCAGCAAGGCGATAATGTGGTCATTAAGTTGTCCGACACCGGGCCGGGTATCGCCCCTGAAGATCAGAGCGCGGTTTTCCAGGCTTTTATGCAGACTGAATCCGGTCTGCGGCAGGGTGGCGGCACCGGCCTGGGCATGCCCATCACCAAGAGTCTGGTAGAGGCGCACGGGGGTCACATCCAGCTGGAAAGCCAGTCAGGGCAAGGGGCTACTTTTACCATTACCCTGCCCATCAAGTCTGACCTGCTTGTGCCGACACTGATGTAAAATATGGAGATCACGATGATTGAACAACCCATTATCTTATATGTTGAGGATGAAGCCCGAAGCCGGCGTGTCATGCAGATGCTGTTAGTTAACAGCATGAAGATTCAACATGTCACCATCTTCGAGGACAGCTCGGACTTTATGGAGCGTGTCGAAGCGCTGGACCCGAAGCCGACGGTCATTTTCCTGGATATTCACGTACCACCTTACAGCGGTTTCGAAATGCTGGAAATGCTGCGCAAATCAGACAGCTTCAGCGACACGATTGTGATCGCATTAACGGCCAGTGTCATGAATGAAGAAGTGCAACAGCTCAGGATGGCCGGATTTAATGGCTGTCTGGGTAAACCTGTAGACAGTGATAAATTTCCAGAAACCCTGGCTGGCATCATGGCTGGCAAGGAAATCTGGAGTATCACAGCATAACTGAGACTACTATATGAGTATAAAACTAGTCGGAAAACGAATTTTCATTGTGGAAGACAACACAATGAACCGGGTCGCTTATCAGATGATCCTGAAACTCTCTGGTGCAGTTTTAGAGTTTGACCGCTGGGGACGCGATACCCTCTATCGTTTAAAGGGGTTTGAACCGGATCTGATTATCATGGATCTGATGATTACCGGAGGCCGCAGCGGATTCGATATTTTCGATGAGATTCGCAAGCAACCAGAATATAACGCCGTGCCGATTGTGGCGATTTCCGCGTCGGAACCCGCTGTGGCCTTGCCGCTGTGCCGTGAAAAGGGGTTTGCGGGATATATCGTAAAACCTATTGAGGATGAACTGCTGCCCGACCAACTGATAAGGTTGATTAACGGTGAGCAGGTTTGGTATATCGGGGAACGTTATGGCGGCGAAATCCGCTGACTCCCCGCACAATTTAACCGTCTGTATTTGACCAATTGAGGTAGTTTAATGAGCCAGTCGCAAGCGCTAATCATTGATGACAACAGTAAGAATCTCAGTGTGTTGTCACGTTTGTTATCCAACGAAGGTTTAAGCAGTGTCCAGGTGACTAACGCCAGCAAACTGGACGAGGCCATCGCACAAGCCAAAGATATCCGCGTTGTATTTCTTGACCTGGAACTGCCCGGCATGGATGGTTACCAGATCCTAAACAAGCTGAAAGCTGATCCCAATTTCAAGTCCATTCCCGTAGTGGCCTATACCGTCCACGTCAGTGAAATTCAGGCAGCGCATCAGAATGGGTTTGATGGGTTTGTCGGCAAGCCGCTCGACTCCGACAGATTCCCCGATCAACTGCGCCGCATTCTGAATGGCGAGCCGGTCTGGGAAAATCCCTAATCGTGAGTATCTTTAAATAAGATAAAAAGGCCGTTGTGTAGAATTGCACAGCGGCCTTTTTACTGCTTGTCAGTTACTCAATAGTGATAGAAATTTCCAACTCACCCAGGTCACTGAGGTCGATGAGGAATCCACCAGGGTAAATCTGGGCAATATACTCACCATCTTCGATCAGTTCCAATTCCTGCACACCATCCGCCGCATCTTCAACCGCGATCACCCGCCCATCAGGGTCAAATACGGCGATCTGGGTTTCCATATTGTCGGGCTGTTCGATAATGATGGTGACCACGTCATCTTCTTCACCCTCAAAGCTGATAAAGTTGCTAATGGTCTGCACCGTCAGCGGGATAGTCACACTCTCGCCATCAGCCAAAGCAAAGGGCTCATACTCATTCACATTGAGTGTGTATTCGTCACTTGCATCAAAGCTGCTGTCGTATACCAGAATATAGAAAGTGTCATCATCAAAGGCGTAGAACGGGGTGATATAGCTGTCGGTGGTGGCTTCTGGCTGATAACCTTCACGCTCATCAACTTCAATATCGGTCAGCGAGGCGATCACTACGTCAGACTGCGACGATTCCAGGATAATCTGAGGGATCTCCGCACGTTCCACCTCAAGCACATAGACAGCATAGGGCAGTTCCTCGGTAAGCTCGCCTTCAACCACATCACCATAGGTCACGGTCTCATATTCGATCTCATTGACCTTGATGATATAGTCGGCAAAACCACCAGATTCCGCTGAGAAATAATAATCCACGCTGGTCACGGCCAGGGTGTATGTACCGTCTTCCGGTGCAACAAACAGGAAAATACGGGCGCTATAATCAAACAGTGGATCGGAGCTGTTCTCCGCAATTAAATCGCCATCTTCGTCAAAAATCAGAAGATAAGACGCGTCATAATCCGAATCATCAAGGTACGCGCTGATCGCATCCCCTTCGCTCAGTTCAAGGCTGTAACCGACGATAGGGTTCTCATCATTCAGTTCACCCTCGATCAGCGTGTCATACTCAACTGCTTCACCTTCAGGGATTTCCATATCGTCTGACTGGGCGCTGCTGATACCAGCGACGCTAAAAATCAAAACTGTGACAACAAAAAACCGCAGGAAAACACTTTTATACATGGCTACTTCTCCTTAATGGATTGAAACATAGTCTGTAATTGTTACAGTCTGATTGTAAAATAATTACTGGATACAATCTATAACAAAGTAATAAATTCCCCTAAAAAATCTGTTATGCCTGTTGATGAATACAGAGTGCCATGATTACTAGTTGTTTCTTTTGCCCCTCTATCCCCCGCCTTTTCTCCCACAGTGCAGAGAAAGGGGGAATTGTGCGGTCCAAAAGGGGTCTTAAAAGCCCCGGCATCGGGGGTAGGGCAACCCATAGATTTTGCACCTGCTTGAAATGCACCTATAAATACAGCTTTGCTATCTGCAAACAGCTAATCATGGTATGATTTTTTGAGGCATCCCCAGCATCATCCGGGGTATTTTGCTACATCAACTATGTAATCACAGGTGTACGACAGACTTATGACGACAGATGATCTCATCGGCAAAACGCTGGGGCAGTACGAAATTATCGAGGAAATCGGGCGCGGTGGCATGGCGACAGTTTACCGGGCGCGACAAAGCTCGATTAATCGCATTGTGGCGGTCAAGGTGCTGCCGCGCAATCTGATGCACGACCCCGATTTTTATGAACGCTTCGAGCGTGAAGTGGATGTCGTCGCCCATCTGGAACATCCGCATATTCTGCCCATTTATGATTATGGCAAAGCTGAGGACGTGCCGTTTATCGTCATGCGCTATTTAGGCGGGGGCAGCCTGCGCGATCTGGTGCGGCGCGGCATACCAGCGATTGATGATCTGGAAAAACCGTTGGTGCAGGTGGCGCAGGCGCTGGATCATGCCCACAAAGAAGGCATCATTCATCGTGACCTCAAGCCCGGTAATGTCATGCTGGATGTGATGGGCAATGCCTATCTGTCGGATTTTGGCATTGCGCGCGTGCTGGGCAGCGAACTGACCGGCAGCGCGATTATCGGCACACCGGCTTATATGAGCCCCGAACAGGCCAATGGTCTGCCGCTGGATGCGCGTTCCGATGTCTATTCACTGGGCGTGATGCTGTTTGAAATGATCACCGGACGCGAACCCTTTCAGGCGGAAACACCGATGGCACTGCTGCTCAAACACATTAATGAGCCGATGCCTGCCGCCAGCCTCTACCGGACGGATGTACCCGTGGCAGTCGAAACGGTGATTGCACGCGCAACGACGAAAGACCCCGATAATCGTTATCTGTCTGCCGGGGATATGGCGCGGGATTTCCAAAAGGCGCTGCATGCAGCCCCACAGGCGCAACCCGCGATTCAGGTTGATTTCGGCGACACGCCGACGGTGATCCCCACTCTACCCAAGCCAGGCAGCGCAAGCTTGCCACCGCAAACCCTCAATACAGCGCCCCTTACACCAGCGATCCCCGTGCCAAAACCGGCAGAGATTAAAGCCGCTGAAGCTGAGAAGCCCAACCGCCTGCCGATAGTTGTTGCGGCGGGTCTGGTGATTGCGCTGTTGCTTTTGGGTGGCGGATTATTTGCCACGCTGAACGCGCCATCAGTCGCACCCACGCCGGACATCGCAGCGACACAGGCCGCATACGCAGCATTGGTGGCACTGACCCCCACGCCGTTTGCCAATTCGCAGCGGGTCGTCCAACCAGCGTACAGCATCTCGATTCCGCAGCAATGGATTCCGCCGGAAGGGTTTTATGATCTGACGGATGACGAGCGCCTGGCGCACGTCTGGCAGGATGTAAACGCGGAGACGTATGTCGCCCTGGTGATTCCCAATCAGTCTGAAGCGGTCACAGCGGACACCTATGAAAACACCGTCCGCGACTATACTGTCCAGTATTATGATGAGAGTGAGCGCAACAGCTTTCTCACGCTGATTGATGAAAGCACAGCGCCGGATGGCACGCTGCGCCGCAGCTATCGCATGGTCAACTCGCCAGAACCGGCGTTCCCGCCCGGTCAGTTGGATGTGTTTTTCCTGCTGCGAGAAGATGCGCTGGTGGTGCTGGAGATGTATTCTGCGGACAGCAAGGGCAACACACTGGTCCCTACTTTCCAGAAAATTCTGGATTCGGTACAGATCAGCGCTGGGTGATATGGTAAAGTTGAGCGCAGCATAAAACTCCCACGGCAGCATTTCTAACCTCGCTGAAACAATTAGCACTCGTATAAGAAGTTTGCTAAAAATTCTTGACGTGCGCCCATTGTTCTGCTATATTGACTACTATAAGTTAGCACTCTCTGGGTAGAGTGCTAAATAATTTGAAAAAACCCAAAACAAACTTCAAACGTTTACTAAAGTATCAGGAGGAATTATGTCTCTGAATCTGCGTCCATTAGGGGATCGCGTCGTGGTTGAACCTGCTGAACAGGAAGAGACTTTCGCAGGTGGTCAACTTGTTCTGCCAGAAACCGCTAAAGAAAAGCCGCAGCAAGGCAATGTCCTGGCCGCTGGTGCTGGTCGTCGTGACGACAATGGCAAGCGCATTGACATGGATGTGAAGGTTGGCGATAAAGTTCTGTTCGCCAAGTATGCCGGCACCGAAATCAAGATTGACGGCAAGAAACTTCTCATTATGAAGGAAACCGACATCCTGGGCATTGTCGAATAATTTCGACTTTTACGCAGGACTTTTTACGTTTATTCACCCTTAGTAAATCAAAAAAACGAAACAACATTCTAGTTGGAGGTCAATATGGCTAAACAGATTATTTTCACGGAGCAAGCTCGCGCCAGCCTGAAGCGTGGTGTAGACAAACTGGCTGATTCCGTAAGCACGACCCTGGGGCCGAAGGGCCGCAATGTCGCACTCGACAAAAAATTCGGTGCACCCACCGTCACCCATGACGGCGTGACCGTTGCGAAAGAAATTGAACTCGAAGATCCGTTTGAAAACATGGGCGCGCAACTTCTGAAAGAAGCCGCAACCAAGACCAATGACATCGCTGGTGATGGTACCACCACCGCCACCGTTCTGGCCCAGGCCATTGTCAACGAAGGTCTGAAGAACGTGGCCGCTGGCGCCAACCCCATGCTGCTGAAGCGTGGTATTGAAGCCGCAACCGAGGCCATCTCTGCCCACATTCTGGCGCAGGCTACCCCCATCAGCACCAAAGAAGAAATTGCCCAGGTCGCCAGCGTGTCCGCACAGGACTCCGAAATTGGTAACCTGATTGCTGAAGTCATGGACAAAGTCGGCAAAGACGGCGTTGTTACCGTGGAAGAAAGCAAAGGCCTGGAATTCGAAACTGAATACGTTGAAGGTATGCAGTTCGACCGTGGCTATATCAGCCCCTACTTCGTCAGCAATCCAGAAGTCATGGAAGCTGCGATTGAAGAACCTTACATCCTGATTTACGACAAGAAAATCAGCGCTGCTCAGGACATTGTCCCCATTCTGGAGAAAATTGTTCAGGTCGGCAAGCGTGATCTGGTCATCATCGCAGAAGATGTTGACGGGGAAGCTCTGGCTACCCTCGTGCTGAACAAGCTGCGCGGTATGCTCAACGTGCTGGGTGTGAAAGCCCCCGGTTTCGGTGATCGCCGTAAAGCCATGCTGCGTGACATCGCTGTCCTGACCGGCGGCACCGTCATCAGCGAAGAAACTGGCCGCAAACTGGAAAGCGTTACCCTTCAGGACCTGGGTCGCGCCGCCAAAGTGGTCAGCACCAAGGAAATCACTGTGGTCATCGATGGTGCGGGCGAATCCAGCGCGATCAAGGGCCGCATCAATGAAATCCGCAACGAAATCGATGCCAGCACCAGTGACTATGACCGCGAGAAATTACAGGAACGCCTGGCGAAACTGTCCGGTGGTGTGGCTGTGATCCGTGTCGGTGCAGCTACCGAAACCGAACTGAAAGAAAAGAAACATCGCGTGGAAGACGCTCTGAGCGCCACCCGCGCCGCTGTTGAAGAAGGTATCGTCCCCGGTGGCGGTGTGACCCTCATCAACGCGATTGCCGCGCTCGATGGCATCAAGCTGGGTTCCGAAGATGAGAACACCGGCGTACAGATTATGCGTAAGGCGCTGGAAATGCCCATGCGCAAGATCACCAGCAATGCTGGTCTGGATGGTTCCGTGATTATCCAGGAAGTTCGCCGTATGCAGAAGAGCAAGAAAAATCATCGCATTGGTTACAACGTGATGAGCAACGAATACGGTGACATGATCGAGCTGGGTATTCCTGACCCGGCCAAAGTGACCCGTGGCGCAGTCGAGAATGCTGCTTCTATCGCCGCGATGATCCTGACGACCGAGGCACTCATCACCGATGTGCCCGAATCCGATAAGCCAATGGGTGGTGGCGCACCTGACATGGGTGGCATGTACTAAGCCACTCGCTCTACAAGCCATTTCTGACAGGGACGGGGTTTTCAACCTCGTCCCTGTTTTTATTTCGCGGTAAACTGCTTATCCGGATTTAGTCGTAGAAAATTCATGTGATGGAAACAAACTTATGAAAACCATTGTGATTACGGGCAGCACACGCGGCATCGGCTATGGAATGGCAACGGAGTTCTTAAAACGCGATTGTCACGTCGTCATCAGCGGACGCAGCCAATCCAGCGTGGATGCGGCGCTGAGTCAGCTTGGGACGCAATTTGCGGCAGAGCGGATTCACGGCATGGCTTGTGATATGCAGGTCTACGAACAGGTGCAGAACTTGTGGGATGCGGCCAAACAGACCTTTGGGCAGGTGGATGTGTGGATTAACAATGCCGGCATTGCTAATCCGTCCCTGCCATTCGCCCAGCAGACAATCGAGCAGATCGACAATGTTGTCACTACCAATCTGACTGGCCTGATGTATGCCTGCAAAATCGCCATCAACGGCATGACCGAACAAGGCAGCGGCCAAATCTACAACATGGAAGGCTTTGGCAGTGATGGCCGCACGGGCAACGGCTTGACGCTGTATGGCAGCACGAAATATGCGGTCACCTACCTGACTAAAAGCCTGATTGGGGAGACGAAAGATACGCCTGTTCAGATGTGTTATCTCAGCCCGGGCATTGTCAGCACGGATTTACTCGCCGATCAGTACATCGGACGGCCTGAAGACTATGAACGTGCCAAACGCTTTTATAATATCCTGGGGGATAAAGTTGAAACAGTGACGCCCTATCTGGCGCAGAAAATTCTGGAAAACAAACGTGCAGGGGCAAAAGTGGCCTGGTTGACCACTCCGAAAGTATTGCAACGGTTTCTGACAGCTCCGTTTATCAAACGCAATATTTTTGATTAACGGACAGCAACACGCAGATTTCAAGCGTGTTTTGCGACTACTCCTTCTCTGAATTTAGCCAGACTTTCCATCGTGGAAAACAGGTCATAGACTTTCCCGATTTCAAGCGGCTTGGTCAGGTAATGCGAGATATAATGCGCCACATCCTCTAAAATCGGTTGTTCTTCATCGCTGGAGGTTAATGCCACGAATGGGAGGTTTTCAAAGCGCGGTTCGCTTTTGATCATTTGCAGATTTTGCAGACCACTCAGTACCAGCAGATGCATACTCAGAAAAACCAGGTCAGGGGTTTTTTCATGCTGCAAACACGCCAGCAACTCATTGTAACTGCCGAGATAATTCACCGCGCTCAAAAAATTGTTCGATTTGAAAAACTCCTGATAGAGACGAATATCACCCGGATTATCATCCACCACCCACATGACAACATTTCGGTACATAGAAAACCCTTCGTAAATCAAAGCACTTCATAGGAAAATATTTTTCTAGTACGATGCTGACTAGAGAAAACAGGCTATTGGGGAAAAGTGGCATCGACCCCGACGATAAATTGCAGCCTTCTTCAGATCAAGCAAGTGTGCTGACATAGAAAGGTTAACAATGGCAACTAGACTAATTATTACCATATAGGTCCAAATTTACCATACTGCCACAGTATATCCAATCCCACTGTGGTCACACCATAGATAAATGTTAAAATCTGCTACATCTTATCTTAATCCCGCAGGGGGAAATGTTTATGCCCGTTGGCGCTAAAAATACCATTATTCAAGGCTGTGGCACCCACCATATCGCGCTGCAAACACGTGATCTAGCCGATTCTTTGAAATTATATCAGGACGTGCTGGGGATGAAAATCGTCTCGGAGTTTGGCACGCCTGAGCGAAAAATTATCCTGCTGGATATTGGCGATGGCAGTCATATGGAACTGTTCCAACCGCAGACGGATACTCCCGCACCGGATAGTCCACCCACTAATGATACCGTGATTCACTTTGCATTCAATACTACCGATGTTTACGCCGCGGTCGAGATTGTGCGGCAGGCCGGTTATACCATCACCACCGAGCCTAAAGATGTAGTGCTGCCCCATGCCCCGGTGACGATTGCCTTCTTCCGCGGCCCCAGCGGCGAACTGATTGAGCTGTTTCAGGAAAATAAATAAGTCGTCAGGGCTGAGGGATAGCTCATGAACCGCACTGACCGGTTGCTTGCCATTTTGCTGGAACTCCAGGCCAGAAAACAGGTGCGCGCTGAAGACCTTGCGGCCACGTTTGAGGTCAGCAAACGCACCATCTACCGCGACATGCTGGCGCTGGATGAATCCGGCGTGCCGATTGTGGCGATTCCCGGTCAGGGTTATTCACTGGTCGAGGGCTATTTTCTGCCGCCGCTGACCTTCAAAGCCGATGAGGCGATTATGCTGCTGCTCGGTGCGGATTTTGTCGCGCAGAATTTTGACGCGGAATATCGTGCTGCCGCGCAATCAGCCGGTCATAAAATCCTGACTGTCCTCCCTGATGCCTTGCGCCATGAAGTGGAGTATCTGCAAAGCAGTATCCGCTTCATCGTGTTCGACGGGCCTGTCGCGCCGGAAACACTTCAGCAGTTGCGCCGCGCGATTATCCAGCGCCGAACGGTACGCTTTCGCTATCATGCCCGCTATCAACACGATCAGACCAATGAATCCAGCCCACGTGAGGCTGATCCCTATGCGCTGATTCATATCGGCGGCACCTGGATGCTGATCGCCTACAGTCATTTGCGCGGCGCTAACCGGCATTTCCGGCTGGATCGTATGGAGGATGTCGTCATTCTCGATCAGGGGTTTACGCGTCCGACAGATTTTAAAATCCAGCTTGGCACTGAGGACGATCGGTCAGTCGTCGTGCGCGCTCTTTTTGACCATGACATTGCTCCAAGAGTACAGGAAGCGCCATCCGGCTTTCAGGTGGCGCAGTCCCAACAAGCTGACGGTCTGCTGGTGACATTCATGGTACGGCATCCCGCCGAAATGCTCAGTTGGATTCTGGGTTGGGGGTCGCATGTGCGTGTACTGGAGCCGGAATCCCTGCGTGAGATGCTGGCGCGTGAGGCGCAAATCATATTAGAAAATCACATTCAAACCGATCTCTCAAAATAGCAAAACGCTACTGACATACTGTTGTCACTCCGCTCTCTTACAATGAAGTTAGAAATTGAGACTTTACAGCAATCAGGAGAGCAAACATGACTTCTACACAGACATTACGCGGCCTTACCACAGTCAGTTTTTATGCGGCGGATATGCTGGCGGCAAAGCAGTGGTACAGCGAATTGTTGGGCATGGAGCCCTATTTTGAGCGCTCGGACGCGCAGGGTGTAGCCTATATCGAGTTCCGCATCGGCGATTATCAGCACGAGTTCGGTATCATTAACAGCAAATATGCACCGCAAGGGTCAGCCACCACGCCAGGAGGCGCCATCATCTTCTGGCACGTGGATGATATCGAAGCCACGCTCGAAAAATTAATCGCAATGGGTGCGAAAGAATACGAACCGATCACCCCGCGTGGTGAGGGCTTTATCACCGCTTCAGTGATTGACCCCTTTGGCAATGTTCTGGGAATCATGTACAACCCACATTATCTGGAAATGCTGGACAAATCTAAAAAAGCGTAATCACGTCGATCAGTCCTGTAACCCAACCGCCGCTATAGTCAAACGATGATTGCGGCGGTTTAATCCCCGATCAGTGTCAGCGGGTCAATGGAGCGCGAGTCTTCAGTCGTGAACAGATTAACCGGATCGTGGGCATTGTCGATGATTTCCTGCAACAGATTTACATCAGTATAAGACGCAAACAGTTCCGGGTCAGCACGGACGATAGCGTTAAAAATGCGCAGGCTCAGTAAATCTCCCGGGTGCCAGTGATCCCATATTTCGGCATCACTCCCGCCCACGCTCTGTGGGTCGGTAAAATTGTGAAGCGGCATGTTGTACTGATCAAAACGCTGCTGGATGGCTTCAACGGCGTAAGGGAGATAATCGTAGCCATCGGTATCGAGCATTCGTTGGAACAGGTCAGAATTGTATGGGG
>JBBSQD010000196.1:0-11929 GCA_038258185.1 Aggregatilineales bacterium
ATTTAGTGGCGCTTAGTCAGCGCTGGTATCACCTGCAAGACTGAGCAGGCCGGTGTTGAGCTTAGGTGTGCGTGACTTCTCATCTTCTTTACCGAAGGTGATAATCTCGCCTGACTCGCTGACGGCTTCGACACACAGGCCGAGGCTCTGGAGTTCCTTCACCAGCACACGGAAGCTGGTCGGGATACCCGGTTCTTCAATCGGTTCACCCTTCACGATGGCTTCATAGGTCTTGACACGACCCTGAACATCGTCCGACTTCACAGTCAGCATTTCCTGGAGCGTATACGCTGCGCCATAAGCTTCCAGCGCCCACACTTCCATCTCACCGAAACGCTGTCCACCGAACTGCGCTTTACCACCCAACGGCTGTTGGGTCACAAGGCTGTAGGGGCCGGTAGAACGCGCATGAACCTTATCTTCGACCAGATGCGCCAGCTTCAGCATATGCATGATGCCAACGGTCACAGCACGGTCAAACGCTTCACCTGTGCGACCATCATACAGGGTCTGCTTGCCATAGTGCGGCAGCGGAGCACCGGTTTTGAGCATGATCTTCTCGGCCAGTTGCAGCAGTTCTTTTTCGTTGAGGCCATCGGGTACGACTGCGTCTTCATCTACGGAGCCAACCCACAGCTTGACCGAGGCTTCCAACGCTTTCTGATCACGCGAAAGGCGTTCTGTTAATGACATATCGGTGGTATCGAACAGCAGGATATCATCCGGATAATAACCCAATTCCCGCAGCCATTCGCGCAGAACCGCACGACGGGCATAGAAGAAATCGGCCATTAACTGATCGGTATCATAATCTGCACGCTGCCCCAGCCATTCATGGATGTACAGGCGGCGAACTTCGTCATCGTCTTCCAGTTCTTCAGGATCATAATCAAACTGGCTGATCCAGTCCCACGCACGGTTGGTAATATCTTTCCATGCCCGATCAATCATCCAGGCACGACCCAACTCAGCGCGGATTTCAATTTCCTTGGCACCGTCAAACACCGGGGTCACAGCGCGGAAGCCGAGGCGTTCTGCTGCCCAACCCAGATGAATTTCCAGCACCTGGCCGATATTCATACGACCGGGGACACCCAGCGGGTTCAGGATAATCTCTACCGGGCGGCCATTCTCAAGGTACGGCATGTCCTCAATCGGCACGATTTTGGAGATAACACCCTTATTACCATGACGGCCTGCCATTTTATCGCCGACCGTCAGCTTACGCTTCTGGGCGACGCTGACGCGCACCATCTTTTCCACACCGGCAGGCAGGTCGCGATGTTCTTCACGGGTGAAGGTCTTTACATCAACGACTTTACCCTTCTCACCATGCGGCAGACGCAGGGAGGAGTCTTTCACTTCACGCGCTTTTTCACCGAAAATGGCGCGCAGCAGTTTTTCTTCAGGGCTCAGTTCTTTCTCGCCCTTGGGTGTGATCTTACCGACCAGAATATCATTCGGGCCGACATCCGCACCAATGCGGACGATACCGAATTCGTCGAGGTCTTTCAGTGCGTCTTCACCGACGTTGGGGATATCGTAGGTAATTTCCTCCGGCCCCAGCTTGGTGTCACGCGCTTCCATCTCGTGTTTTTCGATATGGATGCTGGTGAATTTATCATTTCGCAGCAAATCTTCGCTGATCAACAGCGCATCTTCGTAATTACCACCGTCCCACGAAAGGAACACGGCCAACACATCCTGGCCCAGTGCCAGACTGCCGTGATCAGTCGAAGAACTATCCGCAATCACATCACCCTTACTGATCATCTGCCCCTTGAACACAACCGGGCGCTGATCAATACAGGTGGACTGGTTGGAGCGGTTGTATTTACGCAGGCGGTAAACACGCTCTTCATTACTGGCATTGCGCACGGTAATGCGATCACCCTGAACACTGATGACCTCACCATCTTCATCCGCGACCAGTACCTGACCGCTATCGTAAGCGGCGCGGTTTTCCATACCTGTGCTGACAATCGGGACATCCGGCTTCAGCAGCGGCACAGCCTGACTCTGCATGTTCGAACCCATCAACGCACGGTTCGCATCATCATGCTCGAGGAAGGGAATTAACGCGGCGCTGATCCCCACGATCTGGCGGGGTGCCACATCCATATAATCGACACGCTGCACAGGCAACGCGGCAAATTTCTGGCTGATGCGCACGGAAACACGCTTGTTGACGAACTGCTTCAGGTCATCCAGCGGCGCATTCGCCTGGGCGATCACGAAGTTATCTTCCTGATCGGCTGACAGGTAAACGGTGGTGTTGGTGACGTAGGGCATGATCGGCACTTTTTCGATGCCGGCTGCTTCAATCTTCTGCGCCAGTTCGCGATCAATGACATCATCCTCATTCGCGAGGATATTGCCCTTGCTGTCTTCAAGATCATCGCGCAAACTGCGGCCAATAATCTCGGGATCGCTCGGCGGCAGGAATTTAATCACTTCACGATAGGGAGTCTCAATGAAACCATATTCATTGACACGTCCGTAACTTGCCAGACGGCCGATCAGACCAATGTTCGGGCCTTCTGGTGTCTCAATCGGGCAGATGCGGCCATAATGGCTGTGATGCACATCACGCACATCGAAACCGGCACGTTCACGGCGCAGACCACCCGGCCCTAAAGCCGAAAGGGTACGCTTGTGACGCAGTTCTGCCAGCGGATTGGTCTGTTCCATAAACTGCGAAAGCTGTGACGAACCAAAGAACTCACGGATAGCCGCCACAACCGGGCGGATATTAATGAGGGCCACCGGAGTCATATTGTCCGACTCACGGATGGACATACGTTCCTTGACGACACGCTCGGTACGACGAAGGCCGATACGCAGCTTGTTCTGGATCAGTTCACCGACTGTTTTTACACGACGGTTGCCGAGATGATCAATATCATCCGGGTTAACCTGATTGGTATTGATCGCAATCATGCGCTCAACCACTTTGGCGATATCCATCTGGGTAATCGTGCGGGTGGTGCGCGGCATCACCCGGTCAATCTGCAAACGCTGGTTCAGCTTATAGCGACCCACGCGTTCCAGATCATAACGTCGCTGGTCGAATAACTGGCTTTCCAGATAATCGCGGGCGTTGTCCAGAGTTGGCGGATCACCCGGGCGCATACGTCGATAAAATTCGATCAACGCGGCCTGAGCAATCGTCTGGTCTTTCTTCAGTTCCCAGGTTGGCTCATTTTTAATGGTGCTGGCGATAAAAGGCCGATCCGGGTCAATATCAATATCAGCATACATCGCCATCAGTTCTTCATCGCTACCCGTTTTAATGGGACGCAGTTCATCCGGCATGCCGTCATTCACAGCAGCCAGCGCACGCAGAAGAATAGTCACGGGGACAGTACGCTTGCGATTGAATTTGATAATCAGGTAATCGCTCTTGCGGGTTTCAAATTCCATCCACGCGCCACGATCCGGGATCAGTTTGGCGTTGGACATACGGCGGCCTGTGGTACGGTCATCCTCAGCGTCAAAGTAGACACCGGGGGAGCGGATCAACTGGCTGACGACCACACGCTCTGTACCGTTAATAATGAAAGTGCCTTTTTCGGTCATCAATGGGAAATCCCCCATGAAGATGTCGGAAATCACGACTTCTTCACCGGCTTCCCGGTTGACCAGCGCCACGCGGACGTATAGCGGCGCGGAAAAAGACATATCCCGTTCCAGGCAGATTTCTTCACTGTACTTGGGTTCCTCGAACCAGTAGCTCAGTCCAAATTCCTTGGCTTCCCGGCTGTTACCCGGCAGGTACAGCTTGAGCTGGCCGTTGAAACTCTCAATTGGACTGATCTCGTCAAATAATTCTGCAAGTCCATTTTCGCAGAACCATTTGAAGGAATTGAGTTGGACTTCAATCAGTGAAGGCAATGCCTGCACATCAGGAGTCCGGGCGTAATTCTTAATATGGTCTCGTAATTGCACGATGCACCGCTCCTCTAGTTCAACTTACGATAAAGATGAGACGGGGTCACACATAATCTAAAGAGCAGTATGGCATGCTCTCTGTGTTTCCGGGGTTATTGTATATATGGTGAGTCAGAGTAAGTCCCATTAGAGACAAATAGATGAGGTTATGCGAATAAGGAGTATACCGCCGATTACTGCCACTTGTCAAGCGCTGTTACCGAGGAAATATGAGTCCGGACTTTTGATAAGGAATAGGGCTAAAAACGCATAAATAAAGGAGAGTGCCCGATTGGACACCCTCCTTATTAGAAACACCCTGTGAAACCGGGAGTTAATCAGGCTTGAGTGGCGGGTAAGTGACCGCGGCGCCATTCATAGAAGAAGAGGACGAAGAAGACCACACCCAACACCAGAATGACTACTCCTGCTACGATAATCCCGGTGGCGACGTTGTCCCAGCCATAGGCCGAGAGCAGGGTTCCGCGCAGGGTACTTCCTGTCAGCATCGTGTTACGGAGATTTGTAACTGATGTCAGCTCTGTTTGTGCTTCTTCAAGCGCAGTCTCGTCACCCGCTTCCGTAGCGGCAGATACCGCTGCTCTTAATTCGCGCTGTACGCCGCCCAGTGTTGCGTAAGCCGCACCCGGATAGCCCGCGCCGTCGGCTGACTCTTGCAGATGCAACCCAATGTAGTCGGCATAAATCTGAGCCTGGTTGCCCGTAGCGACTGGTTGCCCAGCATTTTCGGCCATACCCGGTATCGCCCGTTCCTCATCGGAGAGGCCTTCTGCTGGCGAAAAAGAGATCTGTTGAGCGGCCAGTTCATTGCGAATATTACCCTGGACGAAGCTGCCCAATGCTATTGCGATTCCGCCTACTACCAGGGCACCAATGGCGAGGGTGATCCACAGTAACAGTACTCTGGCCCACATGGCTGCTGAGAGACGATCGTTTAGATATTTCATGATGTTGCTCCTGTTGGTAAATGTTAGATTGCCGTAAATTATGATCGCGAAATTAAACTTCACCGCACCTTATTTTTAACTTCCTGCCTGACGGTTTAGTGATAGCACAAAAACAAGATTTTCTGATCCGCTTAGCACCTGGAACAGGACACTTCAAATCAGGCGATTTGACTGAAACCCAGACAGTAGCTTCAGCAAATTTTGAATTGACTTCTGGTGAAATCTTTCTTCCTTGCTTGATGTCCCTATTATCATCGGATAAGATCATAACCAGTAGTGACATCCATCACTGCAATTGTCGCCAGATGTAACATGACGTTTCAGGTATTTTCTTAAGCAAAATTGATAAGCTATTCCACAGCAAATTGAGTGCGAATCGTGATCGTCTGCCAGAAATTAAAGCGCTGGGTTGAGAACCAGTGTCGTACTTATACATGGAAACGAAGGGGATTTGCTGGCAGCACGCACAATAAGCATGCCCTTTACGCTACTTTGGGGACAGCTTATTGTGCGGTAACAGTTTCGTGGATTTCCTCGCGCGAATCGCTGATCAAACGGCGACGGGAGAACAGCATAAATCCCGCGACCAGCGCAATCCCAGCGGCAATCTGCACGCGTGCCGGCAGATGACGTACGCGGCTCAGCACGTTATGTTCCTTGTTGACAATCAGATCCTGCTTGAGGCGGCGCACGAAGCGTTTTGAAGGCTGCACACCGGACATGCTCTCGTGCAGCAGATTAATCAGCTGGACAAATAGCGTTACCTGATCCTGCGGGACATTGTAGCGACCGGTGATTCGATACAGGTCAGTTTCGTCTGCCAGCAGCGCATCGGTAACGGCGGTTAATAGATTTTGAATATCACTGTGATCTGTGGTAGGCATTGGTAAAGTTAACCTTCTGTATCCTTTTCAAGATTGGTGCGACCGGCTTCCAAAAGTTCAAGTTCTTCGCGTAAGGCGGCCAATGTGCGGTGATAGAGTGATTTGATCGCGCCTTCGGTACGTCCCATAATTACGCCAATGTCCGCATTCGACATCCGCTCGATAAATTTCAGGATTAAAAGCTGCTGACGTTCTTCGGGCAAACGGCGAATCACCCGCAGCAAAACCTCGCGCTCTTCTTTATCCTCGGCTTGCCAGTCAGGGATATCGGTCTGCGGGCCGGGGCCGATAAAATCCTCTAAGGCGATAATTTTGCGCCGACCGCGATCACGATGCCAGTTTGCCACCAGATTATGGGCGATGCGATACAGCCATGCCTGGAATGGCACGCCGCGCTCGGTATAATTCTCGATATGCCCCATCGCCCGGTAAAATACCAGCGCAGTCAGATCTTCCGCATCGTGATGATTACCGGTGCGGTAGTAGACATAGTTGTAAATTTTGCCGACATAACGCTCATACAAAACCCCAAATGCTTCCTGGTTGTCTTTTGCTTGTTGTACCAGATCCACATCAGGGAGTTCGGTCAGGTCCTGTGCTTTGGGTTGACGCTTCCACGGTGTTTTCATATCACTATCCATAACCCGCCTGGTTCACAGACGTTACGATCACGACGAGAATTTTAACATAATCTTTCCAAATGGATGCGTCAGATCAATCAAGCTGATAACGAAAAAGCCCGGGCAAAGTTTCTGCACCGGGCTTTTGTTGAAACAAATTGCGAGGGGATACTTACGGGATATCTACCTCAAAGCGCAGGGATTTGCTCCATTTACCGGGCACGCCCAGGTTATTCACCGCGCGTACACGCCAGTACCAGCGCCCATCAGCCAGTGGATCAGCCGTGTAGGTCGTGGGGCTGTCGGTGTTGGATTGATCGACACTGCGGAAGCGCGAATCATTATCGATCTGCACTTCGTAGGTGTACGGCTCAGCGGCACCGGTCACCGCCTGCCAGACGAAGTCCGGCGTGGGGCTGACCACCGCATTCTTGGTTGGTGAGATCAGTACCGGCGCTTTGGGCGGAGTCGGCGTGACAGTCAGCGTAAAGTAGAAGGCTGATGTCTGCATCCCACTGCCGACATCGACATTGACGCGCCAGTAGTAGATGCCGATGGGCAGTTCGCTGCCCTTCGGCACACTGTAGCTGGTGGTTTTGCCATTGTTGAAAGTTTCATCAACAACGATATCCGCCCCGCCAAAACCGGCATCAGTCGCCACTTGCAACTGATAGGCCACTGCACTGTTAAGGCGATACCACTGGAAACGCGGGCGGGTGTTGGTGGTAAAGCTGTCATCCGACGGGCTGCGTTGCAGGTTGTTATTGAAGCTGAACACATCGCTGTATTCGCCGATATTGCCAGCAGCATCCTGCGCCTGTACGCGCCAGTAATAGGTGATTAAACCCAGGGTCGGGCCGGATTTTGGCAGGCGGTAAGTCGTGCCATTGCTATCCGCCTCGATGATAGGCGTGGTGAAAGTATCCGTCTCCGAGATCTGGATATGATACTTCTTAGCGTCCGAAACCTTGTCCCACTGGAAACTCGGATTAAACGCGCTGGACTCATCCGCTGGCTTACGCAGACTCGGCGCAACTGGTGCAGTGGTGTCGATGGTGAACTTACGACTGGCGCTCCACTTTCCGCCTGCACCATAGCTGTTCAGCGCGCGGACACGCCAGTACCAGCGGCCATCCGGCAGATCAGACGAGGGCGTGAAAGTCAGCGCATCCACTTCTTCAGACAGCAGCGGACTGCGGAAACGCGAGTCGTCATCAATCTCGATCTGATAGGTATACGGCTCGGCCTGTCCAGTGACCGCCAGCCAGCTAAATTCTGGTGTGAGGTCGGTCAGTAAGGCGTTGTTGCTTGGTGCAACCTGACGCGGCGCGGCGGGTGTACGCGGTGTGATGATCACGCTAAAGACCGGTGAAGCAGGGACAAACGTGCCGCTGCCGGTATCGGCATTCACGCGCCAGTAGTATGTCCCAAAGGCCAGTTCGCTGCCCTTCGGCACCGCGTACTTGGTGGTTTTATTATTGTTGGTGGCGAATGTGAGCACGATATCACCCGGCTCGAAATCATTATCCGTCGCCAGTTGGAACTGATAGCGAGCTGCCCCATTATTGCGATTCCACTGGAAACGCGGGCGGGTAGTGGTCGATGAACCGCCATCGGCAGGTCGCCGCAGGACAATTTCCACACAGCTAAAGGTCGTCGCGCTGTCACTGTTCGAGTAGTCCGACATAGCCGCATCGCGTACCGCGCGCACCCGATAGAAATATTCGGTTTCGCAGGCCAGACCCGTATCGGTGAACGTCGTCGCATCTGCCGCAGGTGTAGCGATTTCCGTCCAGCCACTGACACCATCAGCAGAGCGTTCAATGCTGTAGCCGGTTTCGTCTGTGGCGTTGTTTGTCCAGATGAGATCAATCGATGTCGCTGATGCAGGTTGAGCGACCAGTTCAGTCGGTGCAGATGGTGCACTGGTGTCCAGTACCACCTCGACACAGGCCGAAAATTCAGATGTGTCATTGGTTGTCAGGTTGGTCGCCGTGGCGGTGATAAACTGGCCAACCGTGACTGTTGCGGTCAGTGATTCGTCAAATGTCAGATCGCCATTGGCATCGGTCGCGGCCTCGATAAAGCCGAGATACGTCTCGCCTTCACCGTTACCCGAAGCATCGCAGGCATCATTCGCGAAGAATTCGATACGGAAATTGGTTTCGGCAATGCTGTTCAGCGTGCCACTGATATAAATATCAGTTGACCAATTCACTGCACTCGAGAGCACCGGGAAGTTTTGCCAATTGTTACCTCCGGTATCCGCATCATCTTCATCGTTGGGGGTGACACCTTCAACGGTTTCTGGGTTGCCATCATCAATATTAATGCCGAGACCAGCGTTATCACTGATAGTATTCCCCAGTACGATGTTACCTGTACCATTGCCTAGATAAACACCGTCACTACTGGTATCTGTTCCACTGTTGAAGCGGATGATATTGCCGGCACCGGCTTCAGTACCGCCAATAGTATTGTTACTGCCTGCAACCAGTATACCTGCACCAACGTTGCCTAATGGCTGCGTCCCGGTGACATCGGTACCAATCAGATTGCCCTGAACCACAGTATTATTGCCAACATATATCCCAGCAGGACCAACGGGGACATCACCATTACCAGAAATCAGGTTGCCCGCACCGGGTTCGGTACCGCCGATGATTGTAGGTTCTCCAACAAATCCTGCTACGCTGATACCGTAATCACCATTACCGATTGCCTGAGTTCCGGTGATATCGGTGCCGATATAGTTACCCTGGATCAGTGTATTCTCTGCAAAAGTGATGATACCGTAATTCCCGTTACCGGAGATGATATTACGGTCTTCTGGATTGGTGCCGCCGATAGTTGTATCCGGCCCATCGATCCATACACCGACGCCTCCGTAATTCAACGAAGCCGTACCGGTGACATCCACGCCGATATGATTGCCGCGAATGATATTGCCAGACCCAGCCAGAATCGTATTATTGGGGTTGTAATCATCAACACGAACGGTTCCACCAATCACATTGTTTTCGATGACATTATCTGATGACTCAGAAACGATAATTGCATTGCCATCCAGCAAATTTGTTCCGGTTAAGTCTATACCGATGTAGTTATCCGCGATAGTGTTATTGCTGCCTCTTTCAATGTAAATAACATGGCTGAATTGGTTAATCACCAATCCCCGGATGATGCTGTCACTGGTACTGATGTGGAAGCCGTCAGTAATTGGATTTACATTCGTACCATCCACCTCAATGATGGGCGCGTCGACATAATCCGGCTCAGTCGTGCCGTCAATCATCACCGGGTCGGTGATTTCCGGCAGCGCGGTCAGTGGTTGAATGGTGTAGGGTGCCGTGCCAGGAATATCGAAGACAATCGTATCGAGTGCCGCGTTGGCATTAGCCGCGTTGATCGCTTCGCGCAGCGTACATTCGCTCACATCACAGGTGCCGTCACCGGGGTCAGCCGTATTGTTGACCGTGAAGGTCAGCGGTGTGTCACAGGGTTCCGTTGTGGCACTGGCGATATTCGAGTATTCAGACGGAACGGCATCCCGCAGCGCTACTACCCGATAGAAATACTCAGTGGCGCAGGTCAGACTGTCATCGGTGAACGTGGTCGCATCCGCTGCCGCTGTGCCCACTTCCGTCCAGCCATCGACACCGTCGTCAGAACGTTCGATGCTGTAGCTGGTTTCGTCAGTGGCGTTATCTGTCCAGTCGAGCGTGATCTCACGATAAGAGTCAGCTGTCGCGGTCAGATCAGTGGGCGGCAGAACGATACAGGGTTCGGTGGGCGCGCTGGCTGTGTTGGAGTATTCGGATTCAACCGTGTCACGCAGCGCCACGACCCGATAGAAATACCCGGTGCCGCAGGTCAGCGTATCATCGGTGAAGGTGGTCGCATCCGCCGCTTCTGTACCCACTTCTGTCCAGCCATCCACACCATCGTCAGACCGCTCGATGCTGTAGCTGGTTTCGTCAGTGGCGTTATCTGTCCAGTTGAGGGTGATTGCGGCGTCAGAATCAGCCGTCGCAGTCAGGTTAGTCGGTGCAATTGGTGGCGTGGGTGGCGCGGCGGTAATCTCGACAAAATCAAAGTCTTCGGCGCCGCTGTTGTCCATCACGACCAATTGAATGGTGTGCACGCCGATACCAACCAGATCCACCGTTGGAGTCATGCCGGTTGCGAGGAGCGTCAGATTGCCATCCTCGACCTCATACCAGGTGTACGTATCAATTGTGCCGTCCGGATCGGTGCTGGCAGTCCCATCAAGCGTTACACTGATGGTGCCGTCATTGTCGGCATCTTCAATGGTTTGATCAATTCCAGCGTTTGCACTCGGCAGGCGGTTAAGAATCGCCTCGATACAGGTTGAAAATTCGGATGTATCGCCAGTGGTCAGATTCGTCGCAGTAGCAGTGATAAATTCCCCGGCGACCACCGTAGTAGAAGTCAGTTCTTCAAGGAAATGGCGTTCGCCATTGGCATCTGTAATGACGTTAACAAAGTCCAGATAGGTCTGACCCTCGCCATTACCGGAAGCGTCACAGGCATCATTGGCGAAAAACTCAAGGCGGAAGCTGGTTTCAGGCGTGCTGTTCAGGGTTCCCAGAATATACAGGTCAGTGCCTGTGCTGGCATTATAAAGCTCAGGGAAGTTCTGCTGGTTATTCGCACCCGTATCGCCATCGCCATCATCATTTGCGGTGATACCGTCGCCGCCCAGATCAATGCCAAGGTTGGCATTATCAAAAATGCTGTTGGCAGAGATGGTATTGAACAAACCGGGGAATGGCCGCACGATAATCCCGTTGGCATCATTGTGGGCAATGACATTGTTTTCGATGGTTGTGGCATGATTGCTGCTGATACCGGAACGTGTATTGCCAAGATCGAGCGTACCGGTCACATCTGTACCGATATAATTACCCTCGATCCTAATACCAGCGGCATCCGACAGCACCTCGATACCGTTACCCACATTGCCCGAAATGACGTTGCCATCACCGGGATTGGGGCCGCCAACGATCAAACTGCTGGCATCAAAAATCGTCACGGCAGAATAGACCGTACCACCGGTGGCGCTGAAGCCATTCGGCACAGCCGCATCCCCGGCGGCATTGGTGCCGATCAGGTTGCCCAACGCCTGGTTGTTACTGCTGCCAAAGCCAGTCGTGAAGATGGCGTCAATTTCATTACCAGACAATACATTGTCCTGAATGATATTGTTGGGCGAGTTGTCGATGGCAATAGCACCGGCATTCGGCGCACTTGCTGTACCGGTGACATCGGTGCCGATGTAATTCAGTTCGATGACATTGCTGCCACCCGTTTCGATGAGGATGCCGTTATCCTCATAGTTGTTAATCACAAACCCGCTAATGGTTGTAAACCCTGAAGTAATCGTGAAACCGCTGCCAGTCGCATTGGTTCCGTCCAGTTCGATCACAGGTGCATTGACATAATCCGGCTGAGTCGTCGCGTCGATAATCACCGGGTCGGTGATTTCCGGCAGTTCGGTCAGCGG